>SKOF01000184.1 GCA_007120155.1 Thioalkalivibrio sp.
ACCTTCCCCGGACGGAAGCCGTCGATGCGCACGCGCTTCATCAGGGACTTCAGGCGACGGTCCACCTCCTGCTCGATGCGCTCGGCAGGGACCTGCACGGTCATCCGGCGTTGCAGGTTACTGACGGTTTCCACTGAAACTTGCATGTTGACGGGTCCTCTGGGAGTTCGATCTGAGAAGTAAAGGATTCTGGTCGGTTCGGCCGCCGCGGCGGCCCGGAGGGCCGATCTGCCCCGCATCGGTAACCGCCGGGGAGCGATTCCGGGCCGGTGGTGGCGCCCGCCCGACTCGCGAGTGTGGTGCGAAAGGAGAGACTCGAACTCTCACGGGTTTCCCCACTGGATCCTAAATCCAGCGCGTCTACCAGTTCCGCCACTTTCGCCGTCGCCGCGGCTTGCGGCGCCAAACGAAGAATTATACCCCGTTCGGCGCCTCCCGCGTAAACACCACGCCCGATCGGGCCCACCGATCGGGCCCACCGAAATGCCGGGGGCCGGCCACCGCCGGGGGCACAAGGGGGAGTCACAGCACTTTCCTCAGGGTTGAAGCAGGCACTCGGGCACTCTTAAGATGCATTTCTTGTACATCATTAATCCCCGGCCAACACGGCCCCACCAGGAGGTGTCCGATGACAGACCCTATCGCCCGATGGAAGGCTGAACACGCCAACTTCAGCCGCCTGCTGGATCTGATGGACGCGCAGATTGCACTCTTTCACGAAGGGGAGCGGCCGGACTACGAACTCATGCTCGACGTCATGCACTACATGACCCACTACCCCGACCAATACCACCATCCCCATGAGGATCTCGCCTGCCAGGTGCTCCTGGAACGCGAGGCCGCCTATCGCGAGGCGGTCGAGGACCTTGCCGGTCAGCACGCGCGCATTGCCGCTTCAGGCACCAGACTGGTGCAGGACCTGAATGCCATCGTGAACGGGGCACTCATTGCCCGGGCGGCCGTGGAGACCGACTCGGCGGCCTACACGCGCACCTTGCGGCAACACATGCAGCAGGAACACGAACTGATCTTCCCGGCCCTTGACCGGGTACTGGACACGGCCGACTGGGCATCCCTGGACACCCGAATCGATCTGGCGGCCGACCCGATCTTCGGGGGTTCGGTAGACAAGCGCTATACTGCGTTGCAGCAGCGCATCGCCGAGCAGGTCGGCTGCGACTGCACACCGGTCACCTAGACGGGACATCCGGCCGCATGGCGGCACGCCGCCAGGCATACCGACGCACTGTTGCCCGTAACCCGGAGACCGGATGCATGTCATCGCCGACGTCACGGCACGTATCGAGCCTGAACCTCCTGAAGATCCGGTTTCCCATCGGCGCCGTCGCGTCGATCAGCCATCGCATTTCCGGCGCGATCCTCGTCCTGGGCCTGCCTTTTCTGGTCGAGGCCTTCGCGCTCAGCCTGCGTTCCGAAGCCGGTTATGACGCACTGCTGTCCCTGGTTCGCAACCCTCTGACCCTGATAGTGCTGCTGGTGCCGGTGTGGGCCGTCGCCCAGCACGTACTGGCGGGGATCCGTCACCTTCTGATGGACGCGGGCATCGGTTCGACCCTGCGCGACGGGCGGCGCTCCGCCCGGATGGTGCTCATCGGCGGGGCACTCGGCACCGCCATTCTGCTCTGGATCCTGTGGCCATGAGGCTGTTTGGCGGATTGCGCCCATGGGTCTGGCAACGCCTCTCGGCGATCTACATGCTGTTGTTTCTGGCCGTATTCGCCACTGTCCTGGCAAACGCCGACGGCATGGACTTCGCGCGCTGGCGTGACTGGATCGCATCGCCGCCCGTATCGATCGCCGTCACCCTGTTCTTCGCAGCGGTCTTCCTGCACGCCTGGATCGGCCTGCGTGACATTGTGCTCGACTACATCCACTCGGCGCCGTTGCGCGCCCTGGTGCTCGGCCTGGGCCTGTTCGCTCTCCTTGCAATGGCGTTTCGAATCGCCATCGTCCTGTTCAGCCTTCACGCGAGCACCATCTAGGAGCCGGCATGCGCCTGTCCATTTATCGCTACGACCCCGATCAGGACTGCGCGCCGTACATGAAGGACTACGACGTCGAGCCCGAAGACTCCGACAAGATGCTGCTTGACCTCCTGCTGCGCATCAAATCCACGGATGAAAGTCTCTCGTTCCGCCGTTCGTGCCGTGAGGGTATCTGTGGTTCCGATGCCATGAACATCAACGGGCGAAACGGCCTGGCGTGCATCACCCCCATCAAGGACCTTCGCGAACCGGTTGAACTGCGTCCCATGCCGGGTTTTCCGGTCGTTCGCGACCTGATCGTGGACATGGAGCAGTTCCTCGCCCATTTCCGGTCAGTCCGGCCCTATCTCGTCAACAATGATCCGCCTCCAGAGCGCGAGCGCCTGCAGACACCGGAGCAACGCGCGGCGCTCGACGGCCTGTGGGAATGTATTCTTTGCGGCTGCTGCAGCGGGTTCTGTCCATCGTACTGGTGGAATCCGGACAAATTCCTGGGCCCGGCCGCACTCCTGCACAGCTACCGGTTCATCGCGGACAGCCGGGACACAACCACGGCGGAACGACTCGCCTTTCTTGACGACGTGTACCGGCTTTACCGTTGCCGTTCGATCATGAACTGCACAGAGGTCTGCCCGAAACAGCTCAGCCCGTCCCGTGCCATCGAACACATTCGCATCAATGTGCTGAAATCCTCCATGTGATGGTCACCGGCGCAGCACTTCGCCCATGGCTGGTTTCAGCATGATCCGAGGCACATGCGGTCGGTCCGTTGGCGGGGTCTCCATTCCCATGGCACGCGCGGCCATCCGCCGCTTCGCACGCGTTTCGTTCAGGCATGAAAAAGGCCAGCACGCCGGCTGGCCTGGGGAGGTGGTGGGCCGTGTAGGAATCGAACCTACAACCAATGGATTAAGAGTCCACTGCTCTACCAATTGAGCTAACGGCCCGAAACCGTCTTGATCGGATCGGGCATCTCCGCGCGCGGGGCGCAGGACATGCCCTGGAATATGGGGTGGCCGATGGGGCTCGAACCCACGACAACCGGAATCACAATCCGGGGCTCTACCAACTGAGCTACGGCCACCATAAACTCAACAAACCGGGCCCCGCCGCCCCACCCGTATGGAATGGCGCGCCCGGCAGGACTCGAACCTGCAACCCTCGGCTTAGAAGGCCGATGCTCTATCCGGTTGAGCTACGGGCGCAGATCGCTTCCGCCTCGAGTGCCCGGGAACGTTTGGTCGGGGTAGAGGGATTTGAACCCCCGACATCCTGCTCCCAAAGCAGGCGCGCTACCAGGCTGCGCTATACCCCGGAAATCCGAGTGCTGGCCGCACACGAGCTGACGGCCCTGCGTTGCGGAGAAGCTGCGAATCATACCCGCCGCCCGCTCCCGGCGTCAACGCACCCGGGCCCCGCTTTTCTTGTCCCTCCCGGGCCCGCATGCGAGAATCTGCAGCCCGACACACGACCCCAGGACTCGCAACGACATGCCCGCACGCCTGATTGACGGACGCCAGGTGGCCCAACAGGTGCACGAGGAGGTCCGGCGGGCGGTCGAGGCCCATGGGGCCGTGGGCCGGCGCGCACCCGGCCTTGCCGTGGTACTGGTGGGTGAACATCCCGCCTCCCGGGTCTACGTACGCAACAAGCGGCGCACCTGCGAGGCGCTGGGGATCCACTCGCGCTCCCACGATCTGCCGGCGGATATCTCCCAGGAGACCCTCCTCGCGCTCATCGACGAGCTCAATGCCGACCCCGCCGTGGACGGTATCCTGGTGCAGCTTCCCCTGCCGGCCCATATCGACACCGAGACCGTGATCGAACGAATCGACCCGGCCAAGGACGTGGACGGATTCCACCCCTACAACCTGGGCCGTCTGGCCGTGCGCCTGCCGACGCTTCGCCCCTGCACACCCTACGGGGTCATGCGCCTGCTGGACAGCACGGGCGAGATCTACAAGGGCCGCAACGCGGTGGTGGTGGGGGCATCGAATATCGTGGGCCGGCCCATGGCCCTGGAACTGATGCTCGCCGGCGCCACGGTGACCGTCTGCCACCGTTTCACCAGCGACACCGCCGAGCACGTGGCACGGTGCGACATCGTGGTGGTGGCCGTGGGCCGCCCGGACCTGGTGCCCGGGGAATGGATCAAACCCGGCGCCACGGTGATCGACGTGGGCATGAACCGCCTGGATGACGGGCGCCTGGTGGGAGACGTGACATTCGCCACCGCCGCCGAACGCGCCGCGTGGATCACCCCTGTCCCCGGAGGCGTCGGGCCCATGACCGTCGCCATGCTCATGAAGAACACGCTGCAGTCCTACGAATCGCGAGTTTGAGGGGCGGAGGCAGCGCCTCGTAGTTGACGCGGAGGGCGCAGAGACGCAGAGGTCGCGGAGAAAGCTGGAGTTCCAACAGCGCATTGATCGAGCCACTGGCGAGGGAGACTAAGAGTCCTGCCTAAGAGCAGTTCTTTGCGACCTGTACTGTCCGCGTCCCCTGCGTCTCCGCGCCCTCCGCGTTCCCTACGCCGGAACCGTTTTCAGTCACGCCTCCAGGTGGTGCCCCCCGGGCCGTCTTCGAGGACGATGCCCCGGGTGGCGAGGTCGTCACGGATGCGGTCAGCCTTGGCGAAGTCCCGGGCCTTTCTGGCAGCGAGGCGCTGCCCGATCAACGCCTCGATAGCCGCCTCGTCCAGCCCCCCCTCATCGGTCCCCTTCAGGAACGCATCCGGGTCGCCTTCCAGCAGTCCGAGCAGAGCGCCCAGCTCCCGCAACACACCGGCGAGCCGCGCGGCGGCGGGACGATCCTCTTCGCGCAGGCGGTTGATCTCCCGGGCGATGTCGAACAGCACGGCCATGGC
>SKOF01000294.1 GCA_007120155.1 Thioalkalivibrio sp.
AACCTGACCTCCATCGGTTCCGACACCCTGAACAACCTGATGACCCTGTGGGCCGAGGAGTTCGCCAAGTTCTACCCGAACGTGGCCGTGCAGATCCAGGGCGCCGGCACCTCCACCGCCCCCCCGGCCCTGGTCGAGGGGACCTCCAACTTCGGTCCCATGAGCCGCCCGATGCGCGGTTCCGAGATGCGTGCCTTTGAAGACCGCTACGGTTATCCCGCCACGGACGTGCCCGTTGCCGTGGACATGATCGCCGTGTACGTGAACAAGGACAACCCGATCGAGGGCTTGTCCATTCCCCAGGTGGACGCCATATTCTCCGCCACCCGTTCCTGCGGTTACGGCAACGACATCACCACCTGGGGTCAGGTGGGTCTGACCGGCGCCTGGGCCAACCGTGACATCACCATCTATGGCCGCAATGCCGTGTCCGGTACCTACGGCTACTTCAAGGAACACGCCCTGTGCGGCGGTGACTTCCGCTCCACGGTCAACGAGCAGCCGGGTTCCTCCGCGGTGGTGCGTGGTGTTGAGCAGACCATCAACGGCATCGGTTACTCAGGCATCGGCTACCGCACCTCCGGCGTGCGCGTGGTGCCCCTGTCCAAGGAACACGGTCAGACTCCTGCCGAGGCGACCGCTGAGAACGCCGCCTCCGGTGAATATCCGCTGGCCCGTTTCCTGTACGTCTACGGCAACCGCAACCCCAGCACCGGCTGGAATCCGCTGGAGCGCGAGTTCTTCAGGATGGTGCTCTCCAGGGAAGGTCAGGAAGTGGTCCACCGTGATGGCTACGTGACCCTGCCTGCTCCCCTGGTTGAGCGCTTCCGCAAGGAAAAGGGTCTGGAGTGATCCGGTGCCGAGCAGCAGGACCCCGCCGCCACGGCTGCGGGGTCCTGCCTTTTCAGGAAGTGCAGAAGATTGGTTCCAAGCGATCAGGATAGATGAGCATGTCAGCGACCGTGCCTGAACAGACTGTCCCGCCCGCATCTCTCCTGCCCAGCGCGGAACGTCGCGAGAAGCTGCGCAAGATCCGCGGCATCCGGGATGGTGTCTCGCTCTACGGCGTGGGCGCAGCCGGCATCGGCGTGATCTTCGCCCTGGCGCTGATCTTCTTTTATCTTTTCTACGAGACCTTCCCTCTGCTCAAACCTGTGAGCGTGGAGGTGAAGACCGAGATTTCCGTGCCCGGCGACGAGGATCCCGCGCCCACCGTGCACCTGACCCTCGATCGCTTCGAGGAGATCGGCGGCCGTTTCTCGGAGTCCGGCGCCATCACCTTCTTTGCCATTGACAACGGTCGCATCCTGCAGCGCGAACACGTGACCCTGCCTGAAGGGGCGGCAGTGACCGCCTTCGGTCGCTCAGAGAGCCGCAAGAGCCTGTTTGTTTATGGGTTCTCCGACGGTTCCGTACTTCCCTTGAAGGTCGAATACGAACAGACCTTCCCCGACGGAGTGCGCGTGGTGACCCCGAAGCTGGCCTTCCCGCTGGGCGACGAACCGATCCGCATCGGCAGCGAGGTGCAGGGCGATTACTCCGCCCTGACCGTGGTCGAGGGGCGCGGCGGCTACGTGGTAGCCGGCGGCAACCGGGATGGCAGCATCGCCATGGCCCTGTTCAGTACCCGCACCAACATGATGACCGGCCAGATTCAGATCAGCCGGCAGGACTATGCACTGCCCGATATCGGGCGCCCGGTGCGCCAGCTCCTCGTCAACGAGTCGCTGCGTAATCTGTTCGCCATCGATGATCAGGGCGCGCTCCATCATTTCGACATTGTGGACCGCAGTAACCCGCGCCTTGCGGAGCGCGTGGTGCTGGTGTCCGACGGCGTTTCGGTCACGGCGGCCGATTTCCTGGTGGGTTCCCGCTCCCTGATCGTGGGCGGCTCGGATGGCAGCGTGAACCAGTGGTTCCTGGTGCGAGACGATGCCACCAACGAGACCCGCCTGACCCGTATCCGCGCTTTCAGGAGCCATCCCGGCGCCATCACGTTCATCGAGCCGGAGTACACCCGCAAGGGCTTTCTGGTGGGCGATGCCACCGGCACCCTGGGCCTTCATTACGCGACCTCCAGTGTCACGCTCAAGCAGATGCCGGTCTCCGACCGGCCCATCAATCGCATCGCCATCTCGCCCATCAACCGCATGGCCCTGGTGAAGAGCGAAGGCTCCGACGTGTTGCGTACCGTGGCCATGGATAATCCCCACCCGCAGACATCCATGAGCGGCTTGTGGGGCAGGGTCTGGTACGAGGGGCGCAGCGGCCCGGAATGGATCTGGCAATCCTCCTCGGCCGACGATGCCTTTGAATCCAAGTTCTCGCTCATGCCGTTGACGGTGGGCACCCTCAAGGCCGCGTTGTTCGCCATGTTGCTGGCGACGCCTTTGGCCATCATGGGTGCCATCTACACCGCCTATTTCATGGCCGGTCCAATGCGTCGTATCGTCAAGCCCTCCATCGAGCTCATGGAAGCGCTGCCCACGGTGATCCTGGGTTTCCTGGCCGGTATCTGGCTGGCCCCCTATATCGAGAACAACCTGCCGATCCTGGTGACCGTGCTGGTGCTGCTGCCGCTCGGCATGCTGTTATTCGGCTACGCCTGGACACGCCTGCCCGGGAACATCCGGCATCTCGTGGCTCCCGGCTGGGAGGCGCTGCTGCTGGTTCCGGTGGTGCTGATACTGGGCTGGGCCGCGGTTAGCGCCAGTCCCTGGATCGAACTGGCCTTCTTCGGTGGTTCGATGCGCCAGTGGTTCACCGACGTGGGTATCCCCTATGACCAGCGCAACGCCCTGATCGTGGGTCTGGCCATGGGGTTTGCCGTGATTCCCACCATCTTCTCCATTGCGGAAGACGCCGTGTTCAACGTGCCCAGGCACCTGACCCAGGGTTCGCTGGCGCTGGGTGCCACCGCATGGCAGACGGTGGTGGGCGTGGTGCTGCCCACCGCGAGCCCGGGTATCTTCTCCGCGGTCATGATCGGTTTCGGCCGTGCCGTGGGTGAGACCATGATCGTGCTCATGGCCTCGGGCAACAGCCCGATCGTGAATTTCAACCTGTTCGAGGGCATGCGGACCCTTGCCGCCAACATTGCCGTGGAGCTGCCGGAGACGGCGGTGGGGTCCACTCACTTCCGCGTACTGTTTCTCTCCGCTTTGGTGTTGCTGGTGTTCACCTTTGTGCTGAACACCGCGGCGGAAGTGGTCCGTCAGCGTCTGCGCAAGCGTTACGCATCCCTGTAAGCCGAACCGAGTCGAGGCCAGGTCGTGAATATCAATCAGTGGTGGAAAAGCGGATCTCCCTGGGTCTGGCTGACCGGCGGTGCGGTCAGCATCAGCATGATCATGGTGTTCGGTCTGCTTCTGCTGATCCTGGTGCGGGGTTTCGGGCACTTCTGGCCGCATGCGGTGGTGGTGGCCGATTACGATCTCCCGGATGCCGACCGGGTGCAAGTGATTGGTGAGTTGCGCCGCTCCGAGACGCTCTCGGGACAGGCGATGCGTGAGGCCGGCGCCCCCATCCCGGAAGATCAGCTTCTGGTCACCCGGCATCTGTTCAAGCTCGGAAACCGCGATGTGACCGGGCGGGACTTCACTTATTTCATGGATGACTTCATGGGGGAATGGCGTTATCCGAGGGAAATGACTGTTCTGGAGCGCCGGGAGTGGGGCGATTTCTACGGTGTGCCGCTGCGTATCGTGGAAGGCAACCGGACCGTCGCCGAGGGAGAGAATCTCTGGTCCGAGTTTCAGGCGCGTATCGGGCGCAGCAACGCACTTTTCGATCAGATTCGCCAGATTGAACGTCACGACATCGGAAACATCAACTTTCGCCTGGAGCGGGTGCGCCTGGACCAGCGCCGCGCGGAGTTGCGCGGCACCCTGACCCCGGAACTCGAACAGCAGCTCGCCGAGCGCAGAGCCCGGCTTGATGCGGAATACGCCGTGCTGCAGAAGCATCTGGATGCGCTTGTCGACGAGGCCCGCCGTGACTCTGTGGTGATGCGCGTGGCCGGCGGTCAGGAGGTGACCATCCGTCTGGATCGCATCATCAAGGCCTGGCAGCCCAACAACATGTCCATCCCGTCCAAGGTGGGATTCTACGCGGTCTCGTTTTTCGACTTCATCTTCGGCTATCCCCGTGAGGCCAACACCGAGGGCGGCATCTTTCCGGCCATCTTCGGCACCGTCACCATGGTGCTGGTGATGTCGATTCTTGTTACGCCCTTCGGTGTCCTCGCGGCCATCTACCTGCGTGAATACGCCCGGCAGGGTCTGTTGCTGAAAACCATCCGCATCTCCGTGTACAACCTGGCGGGCGTGCCCTCCATCGTGTTCGGCGTCTTCGGTCTCGGCTTCTTCGTCTATGTAACGGGCGGAGGCATCGACAGGATGTTCTATCCGGAGGCCTTGCCGGCCCCCACCTTCGGCACGCCCGGGTTGTTCTGGGCCTCTCTGACACTGGCCCTGCTGACGCTTCCGGTGGTGATCGTCTCCACGGAGGAGGGGCTTGCGCGAATTCCGTCCACCATCCGCCAGGGTTCCCTTGCACTCGGTGCCACCAAGGGCGAGACCCTTTGGAACGTGGTGGTGCCACTCGCGACCCCGGCCATGATGACGGGGCTGATCCTCGCCATCGCCCGGGCGGCCGGGGAGGTGGCGCCGCTGATGCTGGTGGGTGTGGTGAAGCTCGCGCCGACGCTTCCCGTCGACGGCAACTTCCCCTTCGTGCATCTGGAGCGCAAGATCATGCACCTGGGCTTCCACATCTACGACGTGGGCTTCCAGAGCCCCAATGCGGAAGCCGCCGAGCAGGTGGTTTACGCCACGGCCCTGATCCTGGTGCTCCTGATCGTGATG
>SKOF01000043.1 GCA_007120155.1 Thioalkalivibrio sp.
CGGTCTCCTCCAACTCCTCCGGCGTCATCGCCTTGACCGTGCCGTAGGTCCCCACGGGCATGAATGCCGGCGTCTCCACGGTCCCCCGCGCAAACGTCAGCCGCCCCCGCCGCGCGGCACCATCAGTCGAAATCAGATCAAATTGCATGATTCAGCAACCCACGTGCCCTTTAGAAGTCCCTTGCCCCTTGCCCCTTGCCCCTTGCCACTAGCCACTTGCTACTGCCCCAATCCACATGGCATCCCCGTAGCTGAAGAACCGGTAACGCCGGGCCACCGCATGGCGATACGCGTTCATGACGGGCCCATGCCCGGCAAAGGCGCACACCAGCATCAGAAGCGTGGATTCCGGCAAATGGAAATTGGTGATCAGGGCATCCACCACCCGGAATTCATAGCCGGGATTGATGAACAGACGCGTATCCCCGGTGAAGGGCCGCAGTATGCCCGACGCGGCGGCGGACTCAAGGCTGCGCACCGCCGTGGTGCCCACCGCCACCACCCGCCCGCCCCGCGCACGGCAGGCTGCCACCTGTTCGCAGACCTGTTCGCTGACCTCCATCCATTCGGCGTGCATCTCGTGGCGGCCCGGATCCTCCACCCGCACCGGCTGGAAGGTGCCGGCGCCCACGTGCAACGTCACCCGGGCCGTTTCCACGCCCCGGGCACTGATCCGCTCCATAATGCCTTCGTCAAAGTGCAGGCCGGCCGTGGGCGCGGCCACGGCCCCCGGACGGGCGGCGAATACAGTCTGATATCGGCTGCGGTCCTCGGGCGTGTCGGAACGCTCGATGTAGGGCGGCAAGGGCATGTGCCCGTGACGCTCGAGCAGTTGCAGCACCTCCGTCTCCCCCGAAAAGCACAGGCGAAACAGGCCCCCTTCGCGCCCTTCCACCCGGGCCTCGACCGCCTCCTCGAGCCACAGCATCACCCCCTCGGCAGGGGACTTGCTGGCCCGAACATGGGCCAGCACCCGGTGCCCGTCCAGCACCCGTTCCACCAGGACCTCCACCCGGCCACCCGTGTCCCGCTTGCGGCCGAGGAGCCTTGCGGGGATGACCCGGGTGTCGTTGAACACCAGAAGGTCCCCGGGGTGAAGCAGCTCGGGCAGATCCCGGAACCATCGATCCGCCAACGCCCCCGATTCCCGATCCAGACACAGCAGGCGGGAAGCCGAGCGTTCGGCCAGGGGACGCTGGGCAATCAGCTCACGGGGCAGATCATAGTGGAAATCGCTCACTCGCATGGCGCGCGATGTTAACAGAAGCCGCCGCACGGGGGGTCCGGACACGGCCGGCCGGGATGAACGGCCGGAAGCCGCCGGGGAACCTCGGGGCGAAGGGGCATGGCATTGCGACCCGCAGCGCGGCCGATATCCATTGTGCTATTAAGGGTTTGCAGGCGACCTGCCTTTCACATGCTAGTTTCTGCTCAGTACCGCCGCATCCATCTCACCGTCAGGGCTGAACCAGCATGCTCCGATTCGAGGCACACCATGGATATCATGGCGATCCGACCCGGCCCCGGGTCCGTCTCCTTCGGGAACGTCACCCATGAACGAATCCACCGCCGCTGATACGAGCAAACGCCGGTTGCACATTCGCCCGGTGCGTGACGCCCTGATCGCGGGCACAGTGGTGTTTCTCGTCGCACTGATCCCCGGCCTGACCCTCTACGTGGGTGATCAGGCACGGATCGCCTCCCTCCGCGAAACATGGTCAATCACCCTGGGCATCGCATTCCTGTTCAGCCTGTTCGCGGGATCCGCGGTCTTTGTCGTACGTCGAAGGGCCCTGGACCGGAACAACGAGCTGGAGAAACTCGCCCTGGTCCCCGCCCGGATCTCGAGCAGCGTGCTCATCGCCGATCCGCAAGCCCGCATCGAATGGGTCAATGACGCCTTCACCCGGATCACCGGGTACACGATGGATGAGGCCCTCGGGAAACGGCCCGACCAGTTGCTGCACGGTCCGGACACGGACCCGGCCACGGTCGCCTTCATGTTCGAGCAACTTCGAAGAGGTCAGGATTTCAACAGCGAACTCGTCACCTACAGCAAATCAGGCCGACGCCACTGCTCGGCGATCGAGGTGCACGCAATCCACGACGAATCCGGTGCCGTCACGAGGTTCGTTTCCATCGAGACCGACATCACGGCCCGCAAGCACGCAGAGGAAGCGCTGCTCCTGTTGCGGGAACGCTTCGATCTGGTCAGCCAGGCCACCCGGGACGGGATCTGGGATTACGACCTCACCACGGGTGACCTCTGGTGGAACGATAACCTCAAGACCGCCTTCGGCTATGACCCCGATCAGATCGGTGCGAGGTTCCACTGGTGGAAGGATCTCGTTCATCCCGACGACCGCGACCAGGCGGTCGCGAAAGTGCGCGGGGCGGTGCAGGGCGGTGATCGGTCCTGGGCCGTCGAGTACCGCTTCCGGAGAGCGGACGGCAGCTACGTTTATCTGCTCGACCGGGCCTACATCATCCGGAATGCCGCCGGCGTCCCCACCCGGTTCGTGGGCGCCCTGGTGGACCTGACCGAGCAGGTGCGTGACGCGGAGCGCATCGCTTTCCAGAAGGCACTTCTCGAAGCACAGACCGAGGCCTCCCGCGACGGCATCCTCGTCGTCGACAATGACCGGCGGATCCTCAGTTACAACCGTCGGTTCGTGGCCATGTGGGGCATACCCGACCCCGTGCTGGCAACCGGCGAGGATCATCAGGTCCTGCAGGCGGTCCTGGACAAACTCGTTGACCCCGCGGCGTTCCTTGAACGGGTCGAAGGGCTGTACAAGGACCCGAACTGGACAGCCTCGGACGAGATCCACCTGCGGGACGGCCGGACCTTCGATCGGTACAGCGCACCGGTGCATGGACAGGGCGGGGAACACTACGGACGCGTCTGGTTCTTCCGGGACATCACCGAGCGCAGGCGATACCAGGACAGGCTCGAAAAAGACCGGATCATCATCGAGAACAGTAATACCGTGCTGTTTCGCTGGCGGGTGGAGCCGGGCTGGCCGCTGGATCTGGTGTCGGACAACGTCCGGCAGTTCGGCTATTCGGCCGAGGATCTGCAGGAAGGGACGATCACGTATGACGCGATGATGCATCCGGACGATCTTGAGCGCGTCTCCGCCGAGGTCAAGGCCCATTATGAGGCCGATGCGGATTCGTTCGAGCAGGAGTATCGCATCGTCTGCGCCGACGGCCGGGTACGCTGGGTGTACGCGCGCACCGTGGTGGAGCGGGACACGGACGGTCAGGCGCATCACTTCCAGAGCGTCGTCATGGACATCACGGAGCGCAGGGAGGCCGAGGAGAAGATCCGTGTCCTCGCCACCACCGATGGCCTGACCGGCATTGCCAACCGCAGGGAACTCACCCGCATACTGGATCACGAGATCAATCGCGCACGAAGGTACGGCACACCCCTGTCGCTGATCATGTATGACCTTGATCACTTCAAGAAGGTGAACGACACCTTCGGCCATGGAGTGGGCGACGACGTGTTGAAGGACGTGGTCAGACTGGTCACGGCGAACATCCGGAATATCGACGTCGCAGCGCGTTGGGGCGGGGAGGAGTTCATGGTGCTGCTGCCCCAGTCGGACCTGGCCGCGGCGGCGAAGGTGGCGGAGAAGGTGCGCCGGACCATCGAAGACTTCCGGTTCGATCGCGTGGGCACCGTCACGGCCAGTTTCGGCGTATCGGAGCTTGAGCCGGACGACGATGCAGATTCGCTGCTGAACCGGGTCGACAAGGCGCTTTACCGGGCAAAGGATCGCGGGCGGAACCGGGTCGAAACACTGGCGGTGGCCGAGGCGAAGTTCGTATAACCGAGCGACAGGACCCAATCCCCAGGGCTCACGTGGTGCCCGATTGTCTGCCTCCCGGCGGTAAGGCAATCTGCAACCGCTACCCGGCGCCCCCGTCACTGCACAGCGCGGTTCGATCCACCATGCGCGGCTCCGAAGAATTCAAAGGTTGCGGCTGGACCCGAAGTTCCGACGGCCGTGTCCGGCGTCGTACATCGCGGTAGAATGCCACCGGATTCGATCAGCATGCACCCGGGTGACCCGCGGTGCGGCGCCATCAGCATACCGGGAGAGCATATGGACTCTTTTCGCTGGGATCAGAACTACGTGACGGGCATCGACGAAGTCGATCACCAGCATATGAATCTCGTGGGAACGATCAACCGACTGGGCGAACTGGTGGCCAACGCGGATGTCCATGAATCGGGCGAAATCGGAAAGCTTCTGCGGGAGCTCGCGGAATATGCCGATGTTCATTTCACCGACGAAGAGAGACTGATGCGGGACATGAATATCGATGCGCGGCACCTGCAACTTCAGGAACAGCAACACCGGAGCTTCAGGGAAGAGGTCGCGTTAATGGGCAATGACCTTGAATCTCCGGACCAGGCCGGCCGCATGCTCCGGTTTCTCGTGCACTGGCTTGCGTATCACATTCTGGATGCCGACCAGTCGATGGCGCGACAGATTATGTTCATCCGCGAGGGTCAAAGCCCGGAGGCCGCCTATGCGGCGGACAGGCAGCTTGGCATCAAGGCCACGGAACCCCTGTTGACGGCGCTGCATGGGCTGTTTCAGCTGGTTTCAGAGCGCAACCGGGAATTGCATGAACTCAACCGCAACCTGGAGGCCAAGGTTGCCGAGCGCACGCAGGAACTGGCCCTCGCGAACAGGCATCTTGAGGAGATGTCGCTCACCGATATGCTGACCGGCCTGCCCAATCGGCGTCACGCAATGCGCCAGCTGGACACTGAGTGGGCCAGGAGCGACACTCCGCTCGGCTGCATGATGATCGACGGCGATGGCTTCAAGACGATCAACG
>SKOF01000318.1 GCA_007120155.1 Thioalkalivibrio sp.
CGCCTTCTCGTCCTTCGGCACCTGCTTGAAACCGAAATGGGTGGTGTTGTCGTCGGTCATCTCTTCGATCTCATCGGGGAACGCAAACTCCAAGGCCTAACCGCGAAGGACGCCAAGGAATGCCCCTTTTCTGATTGAATTACTTCGCGTCCTTCGCGGTTAGGCTTTTAGTAATGTCAGCCCTTGCGCGGGTGGCCGGCCTCAGCCAGGCGGTCCAGGTAGCGCTGCCACAGGGCATCGTAGTCGTTGCCCATGCGGTAGAGGTAGTCCCAGTCGTAGATGCCCGTGTCGTGGCCATCGGAGAACACCAGCTTGACCGCGTAGTTGCCCACGGGCTCGATCTCGTCGATGGTGACGTCCTCCTTGCCCAGCTGAAGCACTTCCTGACCGGGGCCGTGTCCGGTGACCTCGGCGGACGGCGAGTACACCCGCAGGAACTCGCACGGCAGCCGGTGGCGCGTGCCATCCTCGTAGACCAGCTCCAGCACCCGGGTCTTCTGGTGCAGATGAATCTCGGTGGGTCGATGTTTGGCTGTCATTTGTCAATGGTCCGTTGTCATTTGTCAGTTGTCAGTTGATCAAGTACTGGCCACGGTTTTCCTTGCCACTTGCCACTGCCTTACTTGCCACTGCCTTACTTGCCACTGCCTCAAAGGATATACCGGCTCAGGTCCTCGTCCTCCACAAGTTCCGTGAGCCGCTCCGAGACGTAGTCCGCGTCAATGGTGACCTCGCCGGCGTGATCCGGAGCATCGAAGGAGACCTGCTCCAGCAGACGCTCCATGACCGTGTGCAGACGCCGCGCGCCGATGTTCTCGGTGCGCTCGTTCACCTGGGTGGCGACCTCGGCGATGCGCTGCACACCGTCTTCGGTGAACGTCACCGACGCCCCTTCCGTACCGAGCAGCGCCGCGTACTGTTCGGTCAGCGAGGCATCCGGCTCCGTGAGGATGCGCACGAAGTCCCCGGCGTTGAGCGCCGTCAGTTCCACGCGGATGGGCAGGCGGCCCTGAAGCTCGGGGATCAGATCCGAGGGTTTTGACAGGTGAAAGGCGCCGGAGGCGATGAACAGGATGTGATCGGTGCGCACCATGCCGAACTTGGTGTTGACGGTGCAGCCTTCCACCAGCGGAAGCAGGTCGCGCTGCACGCCTTCACGGGACACGTCGGCGCCGCCGTACTCGCCGCGCCTGACCACCTTGTCGATCTCGTCCAGGAACACGATGCCGTTCTGTTCCACGTTGGCCACAGCACGAAGCTTGAGTTCATCCTGGTTGACCATGCGCGCGGCCTCTTCGTCCGTGAGCAGTTTCATCGCATCCCGGATCCGGAGTGTGCGGGTCTGGGTGCGCCCGCCGCCGAGGTTCTGAAACAGGCCCTGGAGCTGGCTGGCCATCTCCTCCATGCCGGGCGGCGTCATGATCTCCACACCCACCGGGCTGGCGCTGACCTGGATCTCGATCTCCTTGTCATCCAGCTGTCCCTCGCGAAGGCGCTTGCGGAACTTCTGACGCGTGTCGCTCTGCTCGGCGGTGGGCGCCTGGGCACTGGTGAAACCCGTCTGCCGCGGTGACGGGAGCAACGCATCCAGGATGCGCTCCTCGGCCGCTTCCTCGGCACGGAAGCGCACCTTCTCCATCTCCTGCTCACGCAGCAGCTTCATGGAGGCATCCACCAGGTCGCGGATGATCGACTCCACGTCCCGGCCCACATAGCCCACTTCGGTGAACTTGGTGGCCTCCACCTTGATGAAGGGCGCGTTGGCCAACCGCGCCAGGCGCCGGGCGATCTCGGTCTTGCCCACGCCGGTCGGGCCGATCATGAGGATGTTCTTGGGCGTGACTTCCTGGCGCAGGGCCTCGGGGAGCTGCTGGCGGCGCCAGCGGTTGCGCAGCGCAATGGCCACGGCGCGCTTGGCATCCTTCTGGCCGACAATGTGCTTGTCCAGCTCCTGAACGATCTCTCGTGGGGTCATTTCGGACATTTACGGCAGTCTCAAGTGGCAGGTCTCAAGTGGCAAGGGCTAGAGCTCCTCGATGGTGAGCTGCCGGTTCGTGTAGATGCAGATATCGGCTGCAATATTCAGGGCCTTCTCCGTGATCTCCCTGGCAGAAAGCTCGGTGTTCTCCAGCAGCGCCCGCGCGGCGGCCTGGGCAAACGGCCCGCCGGAGCCCATGGCAATGAGGCTGTCCTCGGGTTCGATTACATCCCCGTTGCCGGAGATGATCAGCGAGGTGTCCTTGTCCGCCACCGCAAGCAAGGCCTCCAGACGCCGCAGTATGCGGTCGGTGCGCCAGTCCTTGGCCAGCTCCACCGCCGCCCGGGTGAGGTTGCCCGTGTACTTGTCCAGCTTGCCCTCGAAACGCTCGAACAGGGTGAACGCGTCGGCGGTGCCGCCGGCGAAACCCGCCAGCACCTTGTCTCCGTGGAGGCGGCGCACCTTGCGCGCATTGCCTTTCATGACCGTGTTGCCCAGGGTCACCTGGCCGTCGCCGCCCAGGGCCACTCGGCCGTTGCGGCGAACACTGACGATGGTGGTTCCACGGAACTGTTCCAAGATGCGACTCCGGACGAACGGGGCGAAAGGACGCCATTGTAACGGCTGGCCGGCGGCAAGTCTCATGGGGACACGACCTGCCGGGCCGTTCCGGGCCGAAATCCCGTACTCGGACGCTCTGTTATCCCCCGCCGGACTTTGCTAACGTCCCTTGAGATCGGGAAACAGGCCCATAGGTTCACTACATGCCATACCAGGAAGAACACGTGACCTCGGTGCGCCGCTGGTCGGACAAGACCTTCACCTTCACCACCACCCGGCCCGAGGGTTTCCGGTTCGAGAACGGACAATTCGTGACCATAGGGCTGCGGCCCGAGGGCCAGAAGCTGATCGCGCGCGCCTACTCCATCGTCTCCACCGCCGAGGACGATCACCTGGAGTTCCTGAGCATCCATGTGCCGGACGGACCGCTCACCAGCCGCCTGGCCCGGGTCCGCGAAGGGGAGAGCGTATGGGTGAACACCAAGTGCACGGGGTCGCTCACGGTGGGCCACGTGCAACCCGGGCGCAATCTCTACATGATCGCCACGGGCACGGGGCTCGCCCCGTTCGTCTCACTGGTGCGCGGGCGCGATGTCTACGAGGCCTTCGAGCGGGTGATCCTGGTGCACAGCGTGCGCACGGTGCAGGAACTGGCCTACCGGGAGGAGCTGGAGGCCCGCTCCGGTGACCGGCTGCGCTACGTGCCCACGGTGACCCGCGAGCCCTTCGAGACGCCCGAGCGCGGCGCCGACCTGTTTCGATCCGGGGAACTGGCCCGGCGCCTGGGCCTGCCGCCGGTGGACCTGGAACAGGACCGGGTCATGCTGTGCGGCAACCCCAACATGAACCGGGAGATGAAGGCTTACCTGGAATCCGTCGGCGGGGTCATGACCAGCTACAAGGGCGTAGGCAACTTCACCGTGGAGCAGGCCTTCGTACTGCACCGCGCAGGCGACTGAGCAACCGCCGCCTGCGCGGGGGCGATCAGCAATCGCCGATGCGCCGGCCCGTCACATCCATGTGCATCTCCATGGGACCCATGGGGGTCTCCAGGCTCGCGCGGATGGTGCCCTCCATCCGCTCACCCATGAAGCGCATGTGGGCGTCCATGTTCATCTCCACCCCTTCCTGGACACAAACCATGGAATAGCGCGCCTCGCTGCTGCCCATTTCCATGTCGGACACCTCGCATTCGTCGCTTTCCTCGATAAAGGCATCGCCCTGCTGGATGTCCTCCGCGGTGACGCACTCCTGGTTGGTGTCGGTCCGCTCCGGCATGGGTACGCCCTCGTAACGCGTGACGTTGGTGTACTCCCACTGGCCCGGCTTGATGTTGGGCTGGGTGGCCAGGGCGGGCAGGGACAGGGACAGGGACAACGCGAGGGCTGCAAGGATCAGGCGGATAGACATCAACAGGGCTCCCCAGGACAGGCGACAGGATTCGGATACCGGCCCCAACAGTGCCACCCCCCATCGGCCGGAGTCAACGTGACCCGGCCCGGACGGCACCGAATCCATGGCCCGAATCAACCGCTGATCCGAAAAGGCGCACATCTCACACCATCCGACGCGGAAGACAAGGAAACGGGATGCGAAATTCCATTACATTTATTATGGTTTGGGGGATGCCGCAAGAATGGCAAGGGGGGTCATGATGCTGATGGAATGGAGTGAGTCACTGGAGACAGGCATCGAAACCGTCGACACACAACATCGGTGGCTGGTGGACGCGATCAACGCCCTTCACGATGAAGTCACCAAACCCACGCCGGACACGGAGGTCGTCGAGCAGGTACTGCTCGGTCTCGTGGACTACACCTACAACCACTTCATCATGGAGGAATCGCTGTTCCAGCAGCACGGTTACGCGGATGAGACCGCGCACCGGGCCGAACACAACCGCTTCACCGCCAAGGCGGCAGCGCTGCTCGAAACCCATGACCGGGGTGAACTGCCTGCGGACGAGGCCATGGCGTTCCTGAAGGACTGGTTGACCCACCACATCATGAAGGTGGACATGGCCTACGTGCCGTTCCTCAAGGGCAAGGGCGTCACCTGAGCCCTTTCCATCATCCATGAGCGGACCCTCAGGAGCGCGGCTTGCGACGGGCCCGGGGATGGGCCGCGTCGTAGACCCGCGCCAGATGCTGGTAATCCAGGTGAGTGTAAACCTGGGTGGTGCTGATGTCCGCATGCCCCAGCAGTTCCTGCACCGCGCGCAGATCACCGGAGGATTCCAGCAGGTGGCTGGCGAACGAGTGGCGCAGCAGATGCGGGTACACGCGCCGGTCCAGCCCCTGCAGACCCGCGTGAC
>SKOF01000363.1 GCA_007120155.1 Thioalkalivibrio sp.
ACAAGGATCGCCCGCAGCGCGGTGAGTCCACCCTGCATCTGAGCGGCATGCATGACGCGGACGAGGAGGAGAAGGACGAGGACAAGGATCGCCCGCAGCGCGGTGAATCGACCCTGCACCTGAGTGGCCTGCACGATGCGGACGAGGAGGAAAAGGACGAGGATCACGACCGTCCCCAGCGTGGCGGGATGATCATCGGCTGATCTCCCCAAGACTCCCTCCGACGCTGTCCGGTGTGAACCGCGGGGTGCATCCGGATGCGCCGGGAATCGGGTCTTCCAGGAGGACCCGGTCCGTCCCCGATAGGGTTTTTCGGGACGGATCGGGTCATTTTTCTGTCCTGGGCAATCACCGATGGATCATCCGTGAACAGATTCAGGACACAACAGGCGGGAGGACCGGGCGCCCGTTTGACCCTGTGGCGGCCCCTTGTTATAAGTTCGCGAATCGTGGCCGCGCCGCTGTCCTTTTATCGTTCACTCACCATTCTTCAGCTGATCCTGTTGGGATTCTCCCTGGTGACGCTGCCCCTGTTCTTTGCCCTGGCCACGGCGCTGATCTCCGTGGACAGGTTGACCCACCAGGGGCAGCAGGCCGTGCTGGACGCCGTGCAGGCCATCCAGGCGAGCCGTACGCTGATGGAAGACGTGACGGCCCTGGAGCGCCATGCGCGCCAGTACCATGTACTGGGCGACACGGCCTTGCTGGAGGCCTACGCCGGCCGGCGTGAAAGCCTCGGGGAGGCGCTTGCGCGAATGTACGGGCTGGAATTGGGCACGCCGGTATGGGAGGAGCTGCGACTTCTCGAACGCCGGGAGGCCGATGCCTTCGAGGCCCTGAAGACCGAAGCGCCGGGCAGCGAGGGTGTGCGTGCCGTGCTGGAGAGTTTTCCTGCCCTCAATGAGCTGGCGCGCGGGGTGTTTCAGCAGAGTACGCGGGCGGTATCCCGGGAGGTCGAGGCCATGCAGGCGCAGGCGAGCGAGGTGCGCCAGGAACTGCTCTGGCAGGCTTCCGCACTCATCCCCGCGGTCCTGGTCCTGGTGGTGGTGTTCACCGTGCTGATCCTGCGGCCGCTGCGTCAGATCAACCGCTCCATCCACACCCTGGGCTCCGGTCGGTTCGACCGCCCGATCCGCATCACCGGGCCCCATGACCTCTCGGAGCTGGGTGCACGGCTGGATTGGCTCAGGCAGCGCCTGGTTGAGCTGGAAGAGCAGAAGGTCACCTTTCTGCGCCATATCTCCCACGAGCTCAAGACGCCACTGACGAATATCCGCGAGGGTACGGAACTGCTCACGGACCGGGTGGTGGGCAGCCTGACACCGCAGCAGGGAGAGATTGTGGAAATCGTGCGCGACAACAGCGTTCAGTTGCAGCACCTCATCGAGGATCTGATCAGCTTCAGTGTCGCTCACACGGCCCTGCCGGTCATCGAGTCCCGGCCCATCGATCTGGACTCCCTGATCACGGATCTGGTCGAGCAGCACAAGCTGGCGGCGCGAAGCAAAGGCGTCCAGCTCGAACTCGGGCTGTCCGGGGAGACAGTGAACTCGGACCGGGAAAAAATCAGGGTCATTCTGGATAATCTATTGTCCAATGCTATCAAGTTCACCGTAGAGAACTCTGCCGTGCGCATACAGACGGGCAAGTTCGGGGAGCAGATCTTCGTGGAGATCAGCGACCAGGGCCCCGGTATTCCCCGGGAGGAACGGGAACGGGTGTTCGAGGTCTTCTACCAGGGTGACACCGGTCCCAGCGGTCACCGTGGCCATGTGCGCGGCAGCGGCATGGGACTTTCCATCGCCCGAGAGTACGCCAGGGCCCTGAACGGGCAATTGCAGGTGCTGGACATTGAGTGGGGCGCGCGGTTGCGCCTGCTGCTGCCGCGGGTCTGGCTGGCGCCGCCCGAGGCGGCGGGCCACGACGAGGATCCGGCGGAGGTCGTATGAACGCACGTCTCCGTCAAGTGCGGATGGCAGGGATGGTGATGCTGGTGTCCGTCCTGATCGGTGCCTGTGCGGCGATTCAGGACGCGCGCCCCGTGGCGGAGCCTTGTCCGTTGCACGTGGAGGATACAGACGCCTCGACCGTACATTGCCTTCCGGACCACCGTCTGGCGGCATTGGATGCCAGGGGGCTGGGTCAGCTCATGGATGAGGTGGCGGCCCTGTCGGAGCAGGGAGAACAGGCCCTGCGCGATGCGCTGGAGTCCCCCGGATCCGGACCGCTCCGCCAGGCATTACTGCTCCTGGCCCTTGACGACCCGGGGGAGAACGCCCGTGCCGTGGAACTGCTGGAGGTCCATCTGTCCCGGGAGGCGTCTTCCCATGGAGGAAACCTGCTGGCCACCCTGTTGCGGGATCAGCTTCTCGCGCGCCAGGCCCTGCGGGCGAGTCTGAGTGACGCGCGCTCCGAGCGCGACGCATTGCAACAACAACTGGAAGAACTCAAGGCCATTGAGCGGGAGATCCGTGACCGCGACCGGACCCCGGCCCCGAACCTGGAAAACGAACGATGAGTGAAACGACACGCATACTGCTGGTGGATGACGACGAAGGACTGCTGCGCCTGTTGTCCATGCGCCTCGCGTCGGCGGGTCACGAGATCAAGGCGGTGGCCAGCGGCGAGCAGGCCCTGGCCGCGCTGCCTCAGTTCCAGCCAAGGCTGGTGATCACCGACCTGCGGATGGACGGCATCGACGGCATGGCGCTGTTCGATGCCATCCACAAGAATCATCCGGCGCTGCCTATCATCATACTCACCGCCCACGGCACCATCCCGGACGCGGTGGAGGCAACCCGCCGGGGGGTGTTCGGGTTTCTGACCAAGCCCTTCGACAGCCAGGAGCTGCTGGATTACGTGGACCGTGCCCTGCGCCTGACCGGCCTGAGCGCCGAGCCGCGTGAGGGGAGCGATGACTCCGGTGACTGGCGCGACGGCATCATCAGTCGCAGTGCGGTGATGGAAGAGGCCCTGCGCCAGGCGCGACTGGTGGCCGACAGCGAGTCCAATGTGCTTATCCAGAGCGAGAGCGGCACGGGCAAGGAATTGCTGGCCCGCGCCCTGCACCGGGCCAGCCGGCGGGGGGCCGGGCCCTTCGTGGCCGTCAACTGCAGCTCCATTCCCGAGGCCCTGCTGGAATCGGAACTGTTCGGACACAGCAAGGGATCCTTCACGGGGGCCACCCAGAGCCGCAAGGGGCTGTTCGAATCCGCGGACGGCGGCACCCTGTTCATGGACGAGGTGGGTGACATGCCGCTGGCCTTCCAGGCCAAACTGCTGCGGGTATTGCAGGAAGGCGAAGTACGTCCGGTGGGGGCGAACAACCAGGTGCCGGTGGACGTTCGCGTGATTTCCGCCACCCACAGGGATCTCGAACAGGCCGTGGAGACGGGCGACTTTCGCGCCGATCTCTATTACCGCCTGAATGTGGTGCGCCTGGAAATGCCGCCGCTGCGCGAACGCCGGGATGACATCCCGCTGCTGGCACGCCATTTCCTTTCCCGGGTCAACGAGCGCAATGGCCGGCACATCGAGGGCTTCGCCCCCGACGCCATGGAGGCGCTCATGGCCGCCTCATGGCCGGGCAACGTGCGACAGTTGCAGAATGTCGTGGAGCAGTCCGCGGCGCTGAGCACCACGGAGATCGTGCCCGCCAGCCTGGTGCAGCGTGCCCTGCGTTCCGATCCGAGTGGCGTGCTGCCGCTGGCCGAAGCGCGTGACCGCTTCGAGCGGGACTATCTGGAGGAGTTGTTGCAGATCACCGGCGGCAACGTGAGTAGTGCGGCACGTCTCGCCGGGCGCAACCGCACCGAGTTCTACAAGCTGCTCAAGCGTCATCACCTGGAGCCGGAGATGTTCAGGGCCTCCTGATCAGGACGGTTGTCCGGGTGTCCTCTCCGCCCCGCAGGCCCGGTTTTCGGGGTCGGTCGGTGCGGCTGTGTCTGTTCCGCCCTGCAGGACCCGCGGCATCTCCATGGTGCCGTTGCCTGATTCAGTCGGCCAGCACGCCGATCTCGTAGTCGGGCAGCATGGCGTGGGCTGCGGGGCTGTGGGGACGGCTCACGCCCTTGGTGTCCCAGCCCTCGCTTGCATCGGTACCACAGTAAGGGATCAGCACCCGGATCGGGGTGGGGTGGTCGGGCAGGTAGCCGGTGAAATCGTAGACACGGCCGTGGATGGCCATCCAGCAGTCCTCGGCCGTATCGTGCCGGGCCAGCATTTCGCGATCGATCTGCCGCGATACCTCCGGCGGCGGCGCGGTGGGGCGCGGCCTGTCGGGGGACAGGGCGTACGCGGCCAGCAGCGTGAGGAGGCTGGCGAGGAAGGCCACGAGGGTGGTGTAGGCGATGCGTCCGTAGGCGGTCACAGCAGGTTGAAGGCCTCCGAATGAATGCGTCTGCGAGGCACCCCCTGGGCTCGAAGTATGGCCGTGAGGTGCTGCGTGAGTACGGGTGGACCGCAGATCCACACCTCGCGCCGGGCGAAGTCCGGACAGTGGGCGGCAAGATAGGCGACGTCCAGCACGCCATCCTCTTCCCAACGGTGGATGGTCAGGGTGAGGCCCGGGATCTCCGCCGCAAGGCGCTCCAGCTCAGGCCGGTAGTAGGCATCCGCATCCGTGTTCACCAGGTTGAACAGGTGCACCGGAGGGTCCGCCGCGCCGCCTTCCAGGGCGCGCACCGCGGAGACAAACGGCGTGATGCCAATGCCTCCGCCCAGCCACAGGGCCGGGCGTGCCGGATCGCGCGGGGTGAGGAACTCACCGTACGGCCCTTCCACCTGCACGCGGCTGCCCGGCCGGATGTCCTGGATGGCCTGCGTCGCATCCCCCA
>SKOF01000471.1 GCA_007120155.1 Thioalkalivibrio sp.
CGCGGACCTCAGCCCGGGCATCGGCCTGCCGGCGGGCACGAACACCAGCGCCAGACCGTTGTTGCACCAGCGCTGGCCCGTGGGCGGGGGGCCGTCATCGAAGACATGGCCCTGGTGGCCGCCGCAGCGGGCGCAATGATACTCGGTGCGGGGGATGATCAATCGGAAATCGCGTCTGGTGCCCACATGGGCCGCGTTGATGGGCTGCCAGAAGCTCGGCCAGCCGGTGCCCGAATCGTACTTGTGGGCACTGGAGAACAGCGGCAGGAAACAGCCGGCGCAGACATAGGTGCCATCACCATACTCCTTGTCCAGCGGACTGGAGAACGGCGGCTCGGTGCCTTCGCGGCGCAGAATGCGGTACTGGGCCGCGGTGAGGATCTCCCTCCACCGCGCATCGATCAGGTCCAGCGGCTCGAACGGCAGATCCCCGCCGGCCCCGGCAGGATCGCCACAGCCCTTCAGCCAGAATGCCGAAAATGCCAGACCAAGGACGGCCAGCAATCGCCGCCTGCCCGGGATGAGCGGTGTGTCCTTCATGCAAGGGTTTGATCAATCCGGAGGCCGGGAGTTCTCAAGAAGACATCAGGGAGGGAGCAGACGGTTACACAAGGCCGCCGGCCGCCCTGGTGCAGTATCCGGGCTGGGAGCCTGTCCGAGTAATCGTGTCGCTACTGCGGCGGTGGGAAATCGGCCACATTTCCGATCCATTTCGTCGCATAGTCACCACTATGCTCCTCAAACGATCAAAAATCCGGACTCGATTTCCCACCCGCCTCGCGACGCGCAGATTACTCGGACAGGCGCCTAGCGACGGAACAGGCATTCCTGCATGCCGTCCCCCAGGAGGATGGCCCGCTCGACCCGGAAACCCGGCATCAGCCGTTGGAGTTCCCCCGTGGAACAGCCCGGTGCCTTGCGGGCCCCGGTGCCGGCGGCGGGAAGCGCGCGCACTCTGCAGCCCGGCTGTATCACCAGCGCCCTGGGCGTTTCCGGGAGTACCTTGCTGCCGTACGCGAGAAAACCATGCACCAGGCCACCCCGCGGCAGCAGGTCGGCCAGCCGGGACATCAAGGCCTCGACCACCCGCGGCTGCAGATAGTTGAGTACATCCCAGGCCAGCACCACCTGGACGCCGCCGACCTGCGAGTCCGGCAACAGCGCCTTCAGGCGGCGCTCCAGCTCCGCCTCGTCATCCTCCGCGCCGAAGCCCATGAGTTCGGGGACGGCCGAACCGACGATCAGCCGCACGCGCAAACCGCTGAAGAACTCAACGGTTTGCGCGTGCGGTTCACCCAGATCCAGCACGACACGCCGCTCGCCTTCCAGCAGCGGTTGCAGGGCCTGTTCAAGCAATCTGGCGTGAATGGCTTCCGGGTCAGGCGACCCGCCGCTCACGCCGGAACCGACGGAGGCATCACGCCTGGCGGTCACCGTGGCCACAATCTGTCAGCCATGTCTTCGCAATACCTCAACCCGCGGTACTGCCAGCCTTGCCGCCGGATGACAACTTGTCTGCGGCTCCGGACTTGTCGGACTCGGCGGACGACGAAGGGCCCGACGGCGGTGCGCCCGCACCCGCTGACCCGCCCGCACTTCCCTGGCCCGTGGCGGCAGATCTGGACTTCGTCGTCCCCATCGCTTCCTCCACGACCTTGGCATCCATCTCGATGGCACCCTTGAAGCGCGCACCCTCTTCAAGGCTGACACGCGGGGCGGTGATGTTTCCCCGAATATTCGCCGACTGTCTGATCACAATCCGTTCGGCCCCGAAGAGATTCCCTTCCACGGTACCCTCCACGACGATGGTATGGGCGTAGATGTCGGCATTGATCTGACCATGGGTGCCAACCGTCAGGCTGTGGCCCTGGAGTTTCACCGTGCCGCTGACCCGTCCTTCAATGATCAGGTCCTCCTCACCGCGCAGGGTACCCTCGATATGAATCGAAGGTCCGACGATCGCCGCGTCCCGGCTGCGTGAAGCGATACCCGACCGGGGCGGAGCGACCCCTTCCTTGGGTGTGTCGGGTGTATCGAAGAAGTTCCCGCCTTCCTCCTTCGGACTCTGATCACTGCCGGAGCTGCGTTTACCGATATCAAACATGGCCATGAAGCATTCCTCCCGGAACGACAACGGCCGTGCCCGGAATGGCCGGCCGGTCGCCCTATCCTAAACCCGCACGCCCTGTAGCGCATACCGGGCGCAACAGACAGTCGGCGGCGGAACGTCAAATGAGTGATCGAGTCTACATAATCGGGCTATCCGGCGCCGGGTCCTTGCACTGCGTGCCCCCGGAGCGCCCGGAAGCGTATCAGGCGTGTTCAGGGGTCTTCGGGAAATCGATGCCAAACAGTTCAGCCGCCCGCCCATGCAGGATCAG
The DNA here is from genome assembly GCA_007120155.1 of Thioalkalivibrio sp. Taxonomy (GTDB): domain Bacteria; phylum Pseudomonadota; class Gammaproteobacteria; order Ectothiorhodospirales; family Ectothiorhodospiraceae; genus Thioalkalivibrio_A. The sequence continues at coordinate 2,382 of SKOF01000471.1, forward strand.
GTCTCTGGTCTCCCTGTCGAGGTTGCCCATCATTTTCTCGACCACCGGATCGGGGTCCGGCCAGACATTCTGCGGATGCGGGTAGTCACAACACCACATGACAGTCTCGGTGAGCAGGGACCAGTCATGTTCCAGCAGACGCGCCCCAACCACGTCATTCTCGAATGTAAAGCGGATGTTCCGACGGACGTACTCGCTGGGCAGCATGCCGAGCCCGACCGTTTCATCCGGCCTGCGGATTTCACATTGCCGATCCATCCATGCGAACAGAAATGGCAGCCAGCCGATCCGGCTTTCCGCCATCACCCACATCAACCGGGGGTACCGTTCGAAGACACCGCCGAAAATCATATCAGCCACCGGACGGGCCGCCACGAACGGAGCAGTGGCATGTGCGGCGAGCGAGGCGCCATCGCGGTTCGGCGGGCGCGGCACCCCCGCGCCGTGACCGGTATGGCTGCATATCACAATGCCTTGATCCTCCGCCTCCGCCCAAAGCGGTTCCCACACCCCGGAGGCCAACGGTCGGCCAGCATCGAAGACACTGAACTCGACTGCCCTGACACCCTGCCCGACAAGGCGCCGGAACTCCCTGAGCGCGGCGTCGGGATTGGCGGTCGGCAGATTGGGCAGATAGATCAGACGGGCCGGCACGACCGAGGACAATTCGAGGCAGAAATCATTGTAGGCACGATACATCTCCACCAGCAGTTCCGGGTTGTCCACCTTCCACTTGCGCGTATCTCCGTAGAAGAGTGCCCCATGGATCCCCGCGATATCCATATGCCGGGCGGCAAGCCGTGCATCGGAGGGCGGAAGTGCGCCGACGGGCAGCTCGACCCGACCGAACTCGTCGTCAACAAGCTTCTTCCAGTTGGAGCCGACCGCGGATATCTTCCTGAGCTGCCCCTCCCATACCCAATAGCTGCCGAGATCGGTCTCGATGACCCGCGGCCCGTCTTCCCGCAAGTGCCTCGGCAACCGGTCCTGCCACAGATCCGGGGGCAGCCAGGGCGTGTTGAGGTGATTGTCCGCCGAGATGTACTTGTAGCTGACTGGCTCCATCGTGCCCTCCCTCGATGTACGCGGGACTGTGCTAATCGTCCCAACTGTAGCGGGCCATGGGCGGGAACATGCGCCGCCGTTCGTCCACCTGCTCAATAAGCCGGTCGGTCCACGGCGCCGTGTCTCGCGTGCGCCGTATGCCTGGATGCACGAACCGACGGCAGGCATCCAGGTACTCCGGACTGCCGGAAACGCCCAGTGCGTCGAGCACCGGAGAGAGCACCATGGACGGATCCCGCACCATGTCCTCATGGTAGGTACGCACGACACGCACCGACTCCTGAGGCCGGGCTGCTGCTGCCAGCGCCCCTTCCAGCATTTCAAAGTACCACCGGACCAACTCCGGCATGCTGCGGCCCCGCCGAATGTCTGCGCGCGTCCACAGTGAACTGATGTTGTCCCATGGATTTCGGAGATGATGAATAACGATGACGGGCATGCCCAGCCGATCGGCAAACCGCTTCAACAGATCCGGGTCCGCGCTCAGGTGCTGGCTGGTGCTGCCGGCCCGTTTGTCGCCGATGACGCGCAGTTCATCATGATATCCGAGCCATTGGCCCGGCAGGTCGTAGACGTAACCGCCGATACGGCGTCCACGTTTGCCGAGCCAGCGCTCGCGCTCCAGAATGAGGTGGAAAAGCTCCTCGCGGTCGAATCCGGCACGCAGGTAGTGCAGGACATCCAGGTTGTGGCTGATGAGAATGTTCCGGTGGGCATTGAGAAGCGCACCGAGCACACTGTGGCCGCTGCGCGGCTGGCCGACGAACAGGCAGGCGCGTTGGACCCGATCGAACAGCCGGTCCTGGTCGCGGTCACGAACCTTACAGCTGCGCCTGGCCTGACGCAGCCTGCGCGCCTGAAACAGCGGCTCCATGGCGGCCCATGCCTGGGGTACCCGCTGCTTGAGAAGGAACTCGAGATCAAACTCACGGGATGCGGTCACGGGCCAAGTGATCCCTGAACCATGCCGGCGGCCGGGATGCCCCGCATTGCGAACAGAGTCATGACCGGGGTACTCGCAGTCACGCGTCACCCCCGCGCTCGACCAGTTCCACGCGACGGTTCCGGGCACGGCCCTCCTCGGTGCGGTTGGTGGTGACCGGAGCCATCATGCCGGCGCCGGCCGCCTGCAGACGTTCACGGGCAACACCGGCCTCCCCGGCCAGCCAGCTCACCACCGACTGTGCGCGCTCCAGCGACAACGCCACGTTGTAGGCGTAATCCCCGGTGTTGTCGGTATGCCCCACCACCAGGAGGTTCATCTCCGGGCGATCGCGCATCAGCTCAGCGATCGTCTCCAGTGCCTCGACCGATTCCGGCAGGATCTCGGCACTGTTCACGGCAAACAGGATGTTCTGCACCGCCACGCGACCATCCTGCACC
>SKOF01000336.1 GCA_007120155.1 Thioalkalivibrio sp.
AGACCGTCATGCGCCGTTACGGGATCGAAAAGCCCTACGAGAAACTGAAGGAACTCACCCGCGGCCAGCGGGTGGATGCCGCCGCCCTGCGCGCCTTCGTGGACAGTCTCGACATCCCCGAAGCCGACAAGGCCCGGCTGCGGGACCTGACCCCGGGCACCTATACCGGCAACGCGGCCGAGCAGGCGCGGCGCATCTGACGCCAGTGGAGAAGAAGTGAGCCGACCCCGGCGCCGCAAGCGGTCGGTGATCCGGTCGCGGAGGTGACGTCACGACACGGTGCGCGAGCGGATGACCGACCCCGCCGGGGGGCTTGATTCAAATGAATGCGAAGACCGTGCCATGTCATGTTCTTTCTAAAGGGTTCTTGATATCAATCTGATTTTCAAGAGACTTTCACGGATCTCTTGGAGATGGCTCCGCCATCGGCCGAGCACCGGACTGTGTGAAATGCCGCATCACCGGGGTATCCCGCCCGGCCCCGCACCATGGAAACAACGCCCATGATCCCCAGTCCCGACGAACCTCTCGCGCTGCTGGGCGGCCTGTCCGCCGAGGCATTCCTGCGTGAGTACTGGCAGAGGAAACCGCTGCTGGTGCGTCAGGCGGTGCCGGGATTCGAGTCCCCGCTCTCGCCGGAGGAACTGGCGGGGCTGGCCTGCGAGGAGGCGGTGATCAGCCGGGTGGTACAGGAACGCGGCGGTGAAGGGGCCTGGGCGGTGCGCCACGGACCCTTCGAGGAAGGGGATTTCCTCGCCCTGCCCGAGACCCACTGGACCCTGCTGGTATCGGACGTGGAAAAGCATCTCCCGGAACTGCGTGCCTGGCTGGAGCCGTTTCGCTTCGTTCCCGACTGGCGCATGGACGATCTCATGGTGAGCTATGCCGCCCCCGCGGGATCGGTGGGGCCCCACGTGGACCAGTACGACGTCTTCCTGCTGCAGGCACAGGGCCGGCGCCGCTGGCAGATCGACACCGCGCCTGTCGACGAGGACAACTTTCTGCCGGATCTGGAACTGCGCATCATCCGGGACTTCACGCCGGGGCAGGAATGGGTGCTGGAGCCGGGGGACATGCTCTATCTGCCCCCGCGCATCGCCCATCACGGCATTGCCGAGGGCCCGTGCATGACATGGTCCGTGGGCTTTCGTGCCCCCGCATGGCGGGACCTGATGGCCGCCTGGCTGGATGCACGCTACGAGTCACTGCCCCCCGAGAGCCGCTACGGGGATGCCGGGATACCCGTTCAGGACAATCCGGGCGAGATCACCGGCGAGGCCCTGGACCGGCTCATGGTCGGGTTGCGTGAAGCCATGAATGGCGGCGACCGAGAACTGGCCCACTGGCTCGGCTGCCACCTCACCGAGCCCAAGGCCGAACTCCTGGAACGGCTGATGCCGCCGGAACCCCGCTCCGCGCAGGAGGCGCGGCACGTGCTGGCCCGGGCCACCACGCTGGAGCGCCACGGCGCCGCGCGCCTCGCGTGGATTCGGGCGGAGGATGGCGTGCACTTCTTTGCAAACGGCCGGAAACACACACTGCCTCCCGGGGCCGAACCCCTGGTCCGCATGTTGTGCGGCGACATGAGCTACGAGACGGAATCCCTTCGCCGCCTGACCCATGGGGAGGAAGGCGCGGAGACGCTGTTGCTGGATCTGTGCCGGGCGGGCGTCCTGCTGCCGGTACCCGGGTGACGCCGCCCGCGCACAACGCTGAACCAACGGGATCGCCCGGCGAGAATCCGATGCCGCGGCGTATCCCGGGGGCCGACCCGCTTCAGGCCAGCGCGTCGCGCACCCGCTCCAGGCGGGCCTTCACATCCGCCGCGAGGTCATGGATCTCCGGGCGCTGCACCAGATCGAGCACCGCCGACGGGTCCATGAACGCGACCGTGACGGACCCGTCGTCGTCTTCGCGCACCACCACGTTGCAGGGCAGCAGCAGGCCGATATCCGGCTCCGCGGACAGCGCCTGGTTGGCCAGTTGGGGGTTGCAGGCGCCGAGAATCTTGTAGGGCCGCTTGTCCAGGTCGAGCTTCTTCTTCATTACGGCCTTGACGTCGATCTCGGTCAGTACCCCGAACCCCTCTCCCTTGAGGGCCTCGGTCACCTGCTCCACGGCCTCGTCGAAACCTGCGTTCACCTTCTTGCTGAATCCGTACATTGAATCATCTCCATGCGTCTTGAATTGTCGGGACGGGAAGATTAAACGCACACCCGTGTGAAATCGACCCCACCCGGTAAACCGTTTGAATCGCTATTGTGCGTCGGGCATGCCCTCGAAGAAGTCCACGACGCCCGTCTCCAGAGAATACTCGGCGCCCACGATCAGCAGCTTCCCGCTGATCACCATTTGCTCCAGGATCTCGGACCCATGGCGCAGCTGGTTCACCGACGCCCGTACATTGGCTCTCACGGCGTGTTCAATGAGTTCGTCCCGATCCTTGATCACGTCGGCCCTTACCAGCGCCTCCACGGACGGGCGGATACGGTGCACGATCGAACGGATATTCTGGGACTGGTTCTCGGTGGGCTGCCTGAGATCATCCAGGGTGGCAGTCACGGCTCCGCAGTGAGAGTGTCCCAGCACCACCACCAGCGGGGTGCCGAACTGGTCGACGGCGAACTCCACGCTGCCCACCTGGGAGGGCGCCACGATATTGCCCGCCACGCGGATGACAAACAGGTCGCCCAAGCCCTGGTCGAAGACGATCTCCGCCGGTACCCGTGAATCCGAGCATCCCAGAATGATGGCAAAGGGTTTCTGCCCCGTGGTCAGCTGGGCGCGCTTGATGGTACTCCTGAGCGAATCGCGATCACGCGTGTCGGAGGCAAAGCGCTTGTTGCCTTCGCGAAGGCTTTCAAGGGCTTCAAGGGCTGTAATCATCGGGGTCTGCTCCTCGAGGTGGGTCCTGGCGGGTATTCGGGTCCGGGCTCAACCTTTAGGCCCGAGGGGGGCGAGCCCGCGCCGGGCGCAATTGTGTTACAGAACGCTCTCGCGGAAAAGCCATGGAGCCCGGATCAATGGCCCCGATCCCGTGCAATTCGCAATTCCGTCCAATCTGTCCTAAATGAACCGGTATGCAGCTCCCGAAACCATCCGCAGGGGGTCTCCTCCGGGCGACATCACCACTGGATCCGGCTGAACCCCTGTGGAAGCGGGTGCCGACCCGTGACCACGAAGGCCGGCCGCTGTCCGATTTCATGATGCTGATCCCCAGACTCGGCAGACGTCCCGCTGACCAGTTGCGGCGCACCCTGCACGAAATCAACGCCGTGCTGACCCAGTACCGCCACGCGGTGGTGTTCGCGGACATGAACCTCCGACTCAACGTCCTCTGGGTCACCGTGAGACCTATCCCCGGTATCTGCCTGGAGCTTCCCGCCGCGCTCAAGACCCGGGTGCCGGAGGCCATGCTCGTCGCGCAAAGGGTGCAATGATCCGTATCGTTCACGGGACAGCCGGTTTCAGCTCTTTCCCGCGGTAAACCCGCCGTCCACCAGCAGGTTGGCACCGGTGATGAAGCTGGCATCGTCCGATGCCAGGAACGTCACCGCCCTGGCCACCTCTTCCGGACGGCCAAGGCGTCCCACCGGATGGAGCGCGATCAGCCGGTCGAGCATCTCCCGGTCCAGATCCCTGAGCAGCGGCGTGTCGATGTAGGCGGGTGACACGGTATTGATCCGGATGCCGTGTGCCGCATATTCCAGGGCCAGTGTCCGGGTGAGGTTCACCACCCCGCCCTTGGCAGCCGAATAGGCCGAGGTCATGGACTGGCCCACGTTGCCCAGGATGGAGGCGCAGTTGACGATGCTGCCCGAACCCTGTGCCTTCATGATTCCCAGCGCATGCTTGGCCACCAGGAAGACCCCCGTCAGATTGATGTCGATCACGCGCTGCCAGTCCTCGGTTGGATAGCTGTCCGCCTCTGCCATGTGACCGATGCCCGCGTTGTTGAACACTACATCGACGCGCCCGAAGTGCGACAGGGTCGCCTGGAACAGGGTCTCCACCTGGGCCTCGTCCGCCACATCCACGGCCTGGAAGACGGCGCAAACCTCGCGCATTTCGTTCAGCCGCCGGGCCAGCGCCTCGCCGCGGTCACTGTCCATGTCGGCGATCACCACCCGGGCGCCTTCCGCCACCATGTCGAGAGCGCTGGCCTCGCCGATTCCGCTGGCGCCGCCCGTGACGACGGCCACCTTGTCCTTCAATCGCATCAGATCCTCCCCAGTGATTCGTGTCCGGACGGTTCCGTTTCCCGCGGGTCTGCGGGTTTCGGACCCGTACCAGTGGACTGCGCGATGCCGGACTGGTTCCGCAATCCGGGCATGGGGGCTCCGGATGAACGGCGCCGGTGGTCCGTCTGGTACACTGACCGCCGTTCGTGAACCTGTGACCAGAAATCCCCCGGCACGATCCGTACCGTGCCACGGCTTCCTGTTGTCACGCGCGTAGCCATGCTGCAAGGCCGGATGCTCCGTGACCAGGCAGGTGATCGTCAGGCAGGAACCCGCTGGACCGACATGCTCAGGGCCTTCCATTCCAAATCGGAACCATCCGCCAGTGCGGCCATCCGGGCTTTTGCCGGAACCGGGGCCTCGCACCTGCTCGTGATGCGCGGGGCCGGTACAGGTCGATGAACATCTTCGATCTCGGTACCGGCCTGATCGTTTACACCCTCGTTGTCGTGTTCCTGGCGGGAATCGTGCGGGGCTACTCGGGGTTCGGTTTCAGCGCGCTGGTGACCCTGAGCCTGTCCCTGTTCCTGCCGCCCTCCATGGTGGTGCCCATGCTCATGCTCA
>SKOF01000047.1 GCA_007120155.1 Thioalkalivibrio sp.
CTGCACGCAAGTGCTTGATCCGTAGTCGCTGTTCTGACTTGCCCGAGCGGCCTTCTTTGTGCGCCGCGGCATCGGGCGCGCTTGCTCGCGGGCTTGTACCTTGATCCCGAATGCGCCACGATCGTGGCGCCGCGAGGATCACGGCATGATCCGAGCCCCATAACATAGCCCATCAGTGCCCCTTTCGCCATACAAGGTCCGTGCGGTTCTGATGACCAAACTCAATGATTCCGCTCATATTCGATTGGAGGAGAGCAATGCGACTGATTCTGCTAGGCGCCCCCGGCGCAGGTAAGGGCACCCAGGCCCAGTACATCACCGAAAAGTACGGTATTCCCCAGATCTCCACCGGAGACATGCTGCGAGCGGCGGTCAAGGCCGGCACGCCGCTCGGTCTGGAGGCCAAGAAGATCATGGATGCCGGCGGGCTGGTGTCCGACGAGATCATCCTCGGGCTGATCCGGGACCGGCTGCTGAAGCCCGACTGCGCGAAGGGCTACCTGTTCGACGGCTTCCCGCGCACCATCCCCCAGGCCGAAGCGCTCAGGGGGCAGAGCATCCCGCTGGACTTCGTGGTGGAGGTGGACGTCCCCGACGAGGAGATCATCAAGCGCATGAGCGGGCGGCGCGTGCACCCGGCCTCGGGACGTACCTACCACGTGGTGTTCAATCCGCCCAAGGCGGAGGGCAAGGACGACGTGACCGGCGAGGACCTGATCCAGCGCGATGACGACAACGAGGAGACCGTGCGCAAGCGTCTGGAGGTCTATCACAGCCAGACGAAGCCGCTGGTGCAGTTCTATTCCGAGTGGGCCGCCAGCGGTGATACCGCGGCGCCAAAGTATGCGAAAGTGCCCGGCATCGGCTCCGTGGAGGAAATCCGCGACGCCATCTTCAAGGTGCTTGAAGGGAAGTGAGGTGTGAGGTGTGAGGTGGCAGGCGTGAGAAGTCCCGGCTCACGCCCCGCTTGGCCCGCATGTTTCAGTGCCAAAGGTGCACGAGCCCTCCTGTAGGAGCCCGGTCCCCCGGGCTCCTGCCGGGGCGCGGGTGGTGCCGCCATGACCGGGGAACTCCACCGGGCCTTGCTCTGAACCCGGACAAAAAAGGAAGGGGCAGCCATGGCTGCCCCTTCCTTCTTATTCACACCTCCAAATTCCCACTTCCTACTTGTTTAACACCTTGGGCACCAGGTTCTGCCGCAGGCGGTAGGCGTCGGACATGCCGGACCCCAGCAGGGGGCGCAGGTACATGCGGAAGGCGTCGGTCACGTCGGTGCCCGAGTCCGAAATGAACTCGTCGGCCATCACCTTGGTCTTGCCGGCTACGACCTCCAGCGGGACGAGGCGGTAATCCACCGAGTAGAAGCCCGTACGGTCGATCACCACCGATCCGTCCATGCCGCCCCAAAGGGCGAACTGTGCGGCCTTCTCGCCCACCTCCCGGGCCTCGCGCTGGTCCACGTCGGAGACGCAGCCCACGAAGGAGCGCTGCAGGTAGCCGAAGGTATCCCCGCGCACCCGCTTGTATCCCAGCTTGCTCTTGATCTCGTCGCAGAGCATGTCGGCCAGCTGACCGGTGCCGGAGAGCTGCACGTTGCCGTGGGCGTCCTTCTCCACTTCCTTGGCCAGCTTCAAGGCGATGGGCGTGCCCTGTGCGTCGTGGATGCCCTCGCTCACGGCGATCACGCAACGGCCGTAGCGCTCCATGGTGGCCTTGACGTCCCCAAGGAAACGATCGACGTCGAACACCCGTTCGGGCAGGTAGATCAGGTGGGGGCCGTCGTCGGGGAACTTCTTGCCCAGCGCCGAGGCCGCGGTGAGAAAGCCCGCGTGCCGTCCCATCACCACCCCGATATACACGCCGGGCAGCGACCAGTTGTCCAGGTTCGCCCCCATGAACGCCTGAGCGACGAACCGCGCTGCCGAGGGAAAGCCCGGGGTGTGGTCGTTCTCCACCAGGTCATTGTCGATGGTCTTGGGGATGTGGATGCAGCGCAGCTCGTAGTTGGCCTTGTGGGCCTCTTCATTGACGATGCGCACGGTATCGGAGGAGTCGTTGCCGCCGATGTAGAAGAAGTAGCCGATCTCGTGCGCCTTGAGGACCTTGAAGATCTCCTGGCAGTACTTGAGATCGGGCTTGTCCCGGGTGGAGCCCAGCGCCGAGGACGGTGTCTGCGCCACCAGTTCCAGGTTGTGGGTGGTTTCCTGGGTCAGGTCCAGAAATTCCTCGTCCACGATGCCGCGAACGCCGTGGAAAGCGCCGTAGATCAGGTCTACGTCCAGGAACTTTCTGGACTCCGTCACCGCGCCCACCATGGACTGGTTGATTACGGCCGTGGGGCCGCCCCCCTGGGCGACCAGTACCTTGTTCGCCATGCCATCCTCCTATTACTCGTTGGATTTGGAGCCTTGAAAAACCATCGATAAATTGATGCCCATTTCGGACTTTGCGGGACTATACGCCATACATGGCAGGGGGGGTAGGCAGGGAAATTCTTATGGGCCTATCCACGGAACTTGGGTTTCGCGTGGATCTCCGGCCCGGGTTTCGACGTGCCCGCAAGGACGCCGGGGGTATGCGTGTCATTGCGTCCCGGGAAATGGCTGGCCTCGCGGCCGGTGCACGCCTGGCAACGACGGGGCGCGCGGATCAGGTGCGCTCGCGCCGTCGGTGCCGGGGCGGTCCGCCTCGGGACGGTCCGCCCCGGGAGGCGCTGCCGCGTCCGCCCGGTGGCTGGCGGACCTCGCGTCTGGCCGGCGGGGCGTGTTCCACCAGCAGGTAGCGGTCGATGGCCTCGGATTCGATCTTGAAGCCGATGTACTGCTCGATCTCCGGGAGGCTGAAGGCCGAGGCCTCGCAGGCGAAGCTGATGGCATCGCCTTCGGCGCCGGCCCGGCCCGTGCGCCCGATGCGGTGCACGTAGTCCTCGCCGGACTGGGGTAGGTCAAAGTTGAATACATGGGACACGTCCGGGATATGCAGACCGCGTGCCGCCACGTCGGTGGCCACCAGCACGTGAAACTCGTCACGCTCGAACTGCCCCAGCAGACGCTGGCGCTTGTCCTGTGGCACGTCGCCGGAGAGCACCGCGGCCTTGATGTCGTTGCCCTTCAGCCAGGCCAGGAGCTTGTCCGCCATGTGCTTGGTGTTCACGAACACCATGGAACGGTGGGGGCCGAGGCGTTTCAGCAGTCCCAGCAGCAGCGGGATCTTCTCCGGGTTGGACGGGTAATAGATGACCTGGCGCACTTTCTCGGCGGTGACCTGCTCGTCCTCGGTCTGCACCTTCTCGGGGTTGTTCATGTGCTCGTAGGCCAGTTCCATCACCCGGTGGGAGAGGGTGGCGGAGAACAGCATGGACTGGCGCTCGGCGGGCGGGGTCATGCGCCGCAGCAGGAACCGGATGTCCTTGATGAAGCCCAGATCGAACATCCGGTCCGCCTCGTCCAGCACCATGACCTGAACGTGCTTCATGTCGAACACCTTCTGCTTGAAGTAGTCGATGATGCGCCCCGGGGTGCCGATCAGGACGTCCACGCCGTCGGCAATCTGCCGGCGCTGTTTTTCGTAGTCGGTGCCCCCGTAGGCCAGGCCCAGCTTCAGGCCCGTGTGCTTGCCGAGGCCCACGGCATCCTTGTGGATCTGAATGGCCAGCTCCCGGGTTGGCGCCAGGATCAGCGCCCGGATCTGGTTGGGCCGGCGCCGTTCGTCCGCCGGTTCCCTGAGCAGCCGGTTGTAGATGGCGATCAGGAAGGCGGCAGTCTTGCCGGTCCCGGTCTGGGCCTGGCCCGCCACGTCGCGGCCCTGGAGCGCAATGGGCAGGGCAAGGGCCTGGATATGGGTGCAGTGCGTGAATCCGGCTTCTTCGATGCCCTGGCGGATGGGGCCTGGCAGGTCGAACCGGTTGAAGGTGGTTTCCGATAGGTGGGTGTCCGTCATGGGATCCTGAGCTCTGAATTGGGCTTGAAATGGTGGGCGGAATGGGCTCCAATTGGGCTATCATCCGCCGTCGCCAGCCGGTCGTTCGCGCCGGCCCGGGGCTCGCTCGGATCGCATGCCCCGAAAATCCTATTCTAACCGGAGGTCACCGTTGTGAGTGAAAACATCCATCATGTCACCGATGCCAGCTTCGACGACGAGGTGCTCAAGGCCGAGCAGCCCGTACTGGTGGACTACTGGGCCGAGTGGTGCGGTCCCTGCAAGATGATCGCTCCGATCCTGGACGAGATCGCCACGGAATACGGTGACCGCATCAAGGTGGCCAAGCTTAACATTGATGAGAACCCCGGCACGCCTCCCAAGTACGGGATTCGCGGCATCCCTACCCTCATGCTGTTCAAGGGCGGCAATGTGGAGGCCACCAAGGTGGGTGCCCTGTCAAAATCGCAGCTCACCGCCTTTCTGGACCAGAATATCTGAACGCCCGACAGCCGGCCCGGTGGATGTCTCTTCCGGGCTGGACGTACCCCACCCAAAGTGCTAGATTACGGACAATAACGATGATCAGACCTCGGCCGTCGTTCTGGCGCCCGATGCTTTCCTAAACAGAATTTTCCAGCGTTTCCGGTAGCCCCTCTGGGCCCGTCCCGTACGCCTGTAACCCCCTCCCTGCCCGCTATCCGACACATATGACGCATGAATCTGACCGAACTTAAGCGCAAGAACGCATCCGAACTCATCGAGATCGCCCAGTCCATGAAGATCGAGGGCATGGCGAGATCCCGCAAGCAGGACATCATCTTCGCCATGCTCAAGGCGCATGCGAAGAACGGAGAGGACATCTTCGGGGATGGTGTGCTGGAGA
>SKOF01000224.1 GCA_007120155.1 Thioalkalivibrio sp.
AGAGGAGGAATGCGGAACTGAAAGCAATCTTCCTCACGAGAGGTCACTTCAGCACGTCCAATATCTGGAGCATAGCTGCCATCAGCTCGGGCTGTGACCCCTGCAATGTGACAACGGGGAATACGCCCCCTTTGATTCGGAAAATCCAAACTTACCGACCTCTGTTCAAACAAGACTTGGGGTCGGGATCGGATGCTCCTGGGATCACTAATGACCCCTAAGGAGCCAAATCCCGCTCCCCCGAAAAAAGGAGGGCTGTGACAATTCACACACCCCACACCCACAACCCTATTGTCTAAGCCAATTTCCACAATTTCGTTGGGCTGGCTTAAAAAACTCACCAAACCTCTCATCTGTCCGGCGGAAAGCGAGTTTTCTCCTCGCACAAACCTATCAAAGGCTGTGTCCTTGGAGACATGGGTGGCGATAAAGGCTGCCATTGCCATCCCTAAAACCCTATCTGTAATCTCATCGGCCTGAAAAGCCTGGCGAAACAGCCTACGATACTCGGGAACCCCATTGAGCTTCGCCAAAGCAATTGCTAGGCACTCATTAAAGTTTGGAATAGAAAGGCGGCCATCATTGCGCCTCAGTGGAATCCCATGGATCACTTCAGGTGGAGAGTTGAAAAACGGCAGTGTGGCCCCCGTGTAAGGATCGGTCACATGAGTGTGGTTGACCAAGATGCCCTGTGAAAAAAACGGCCCCCCTTTTAAAAAGGGGTTCTCCTCTTTGTTTGAAGGAACGGGATTAGTGCCACACAATTCCTCCGCTGTGCCTATCGGCAATAAAACCTGAAAGGCCAACCGCCCAAAGCGACCATCCAACAACAACCCCTCATCTGTCCTTGAGTTCGCCCTGTAAGCCACATCTATGGTAGAGGGCGTATTTCGAAAAAAGGGTCTATCGCAAAGATAGCCCATTCCATCGTCGCCACAGTTGCGTTTGTCAGAGAGCTCGCCCAGACCAAAAGCTCTACCCACAGTGTCCCCAGTGGGCCCCCCTTGTCCTAGAGCTCCAAAGGGCAAGGGCATTGAGTTTGTAAAGCCATGATTTGTTAAATGACAAGTGGCGCAACTGACATCGTTGTTCCGTGACAAAATGGTGTCATTAAAGAGCAGTCGCCCGAGTTCGACCTGCTCTTTTGTGGGCTTAAATCCCAACACCCTCTCATAGGGGACAGGGGGCAGTTCTTGCAGAAATGGCCCATACTCACTTCGTATCCAATCGGCAAAAACAGAGTCTGTATCGCCTCCCGATATCGGAGTTAGAGCCATGCCCGCCGCGAAAACAGCAATCACTCCCAGAAGAGCATACCATTTCTTTGTTTTTTGTCCTTCCATAAACACCCTTTAAAATCCAAGGAAAAACAACCCATCTAAGGTTAATTCCCCCTGAACAGAGGTCTGCCAGGAATGATTTCGCCACCGCAAATAACTTTTGAAGAGGTCAAAATTAACATCACTGGACTCTACCCCAATATCAAGACAGGGAACGTCTGGCCTATTTCGACATCGATTCTCTTGTACCGCCAAATGAATCCTCACCTTCTGTGGGTCTACATCATCGTTGACGAAAGACATAAATCCAACCGACCACACTTCCTCGTTTTCCCTTTCATTGGGAAAGACCTCGATCCGCTCTGGCACTCTTAAGTCGTTCACCCGCACGAGAAAAATACGCCCTACAAGATCATCATCATTTGCTCCACAGTCAAAATCCCCCATCTGGCAACAATTCAGCCCCTTTTGTTTCACGACTGGCACACGATCCAATCCACTCGTTACCCACGCAACAGAGGCCGCCACATCCATATTCAAGTCCTCGGTCAACGTATTGCCGTGACTTGCCAAAAAGGATCTCTCTACACAGCGGGCAAACAAAACTGCATTGAACACCAATTCAGCTCCTCCACCCCCCCCGCTTGCCACCACCCTTGATAGCTTTAAGCTAAAGCTGTCCTGGTTTTGCCCAGTCAAGGAAAAGTAATCCACACCTCCCACTTGATCCTCAAAAGGGGCTCCATCAGACAGCACCCCCTCAAAATCTAAATCATTGGAATAGACTAGAGTGCGGGAGGGGAAAAAGTCTTCTATTTTAAAATACATAGTTGCGCGCGTTGTAAGCGTCCGAATAAGATAGGAGACACTCAAGACATCGGCCTCTGATTTTACACGATTGTAACCCTCTTGAATCCTTAAAAGTGATTGACTCATCAGCACAGAGATAAGGCCGATCATTGCTATCGCAATAACTAACTCTACAAGAGTCAAGCCTGCACTTTTATTGGATTCTGATTCTGACATCATCATTCAGTGATCTCACCTCCATAAACCACATAACCTGGTCCACCAAACTGTCCGCCAATCTGGCTATCGGGTACACTTGTTCGTTGGCGTTACAATCACCAGCCCTCAAGCGCAGAGTCTGCTTGGCGTTATGAAGACACATCTTATGAGGATCCGGGTCAGGCGGAGTAGCTGGCGGCAAAGGTTCAAGATAGGCCCCCCACTTATTCACTAAGTTGGTCGTGGCTGCTGCTAAAGTAATATCCCCAATTTTACTGGTCATCCCGAGCACCGTCGGCAAAGATCGAGTTTCCGGATCATAGGCTACAAAAACATGTGGAAGCGGATTACTTGAATCCGGGAGATGACTGCCCGCCCCCAAAGGGTTTACCAAGTGCAGAGCTGAAGCCCAGCCCAAAGGAGTTGTGGGGGGCAAGAATACCCCTCCTTCGTTTTGACAGATAGTTTTACCCTGCACAAAATGTGTATGGCCTGCTGTCGAAACAAAAAAATCGCCATCTGAATTTCGGCATAGGAACTTCAAAGAAACTGGCTGAATAGGACTCACCGAACTCACTCCTTTGTAGCGAAAATGGTGAGACAAAACAGCCCCTTCAGTCCCCGTCCTGTCAAGACCACTAAAAAAACTTGGTGAACTCATTACCTCTGGTAGACCTGTTGGATCAAAGTGAACAGCGTGGCGCTCCGCCTCCTGGTCCTCACTGGACATCATCGGCGGAACCCCCAAGATCTGCCCCTGCATATCAGGCCTCAAAGCCACCCAGAACTCAGTCACCCCTGGGCTCTCCGCAACAAACCAATCCTCTAAGCCCAGCCATTGGCTAGAGGTTTGGGGAGCCATAAATAGTCCCTGCTCAGAGTTATTTATGATTTCTAGATCGCCACTGCCTGGTGGTAGTTCTGGCAGAATTGGAGCAGTCAGCTGCATCTGGTCAAACATTTCCTCCCAGTTCGCCAGCCCCAACCTCTGTCTCCCCATCTCATAGCAGACTCGAGAGCCACCGGGAAAGTCGGTTTGATAATAACTGCCGCCCCCTCCAAAAACATCCTTGGACAAAAGAAAGCGCCCATAATTGAAGCACAAAACCGGCTTAGTCTCGGAACATGGCTTGTGGACTAAAGTAAATCGATTTCCGGCAGCAGCTGCCCCATCGTACTGAGCGGCCATGCACTCACTGCTAGCAGTCGTGTTCTCCCCATAATGTCTGAGCTCAGCAAGACCTATGTCGTTTAAGACACACTCGGGCACTGTTCCATCGATCGGCTCTGATGGTTGCGCCGAAACTGGACCAAAAGTGTCAAGGCCAAAGCGACTGCAAGAGCGGGCATAACAAGCCGTGCAAGCTATGGGCTGCGTATGGAGTTGAGTTGACCACTCTGTCTCCGCCCCGCATTTGAGGGGCACAGTGAGTTCAAGTCGACCCCGGTGATGGGGGTCACCACTTTGGACAGCTTGACAAATTTGTTGACAGAGAAGCGACCCGGAAGCCTGGTCGTTCACAGTTATTGTCATCAGGTGCTGGGAACCCACAGACATCTCATTTTTGGTTAGGTTTTCGGAGCTATCGAGGGCATAAAACTTCCCCCCTGACATCCCGTAGTTGACCTGATCAAGCCTGTAAGAAACTGTGGCTGACCCGGGTATTTTATTTTCGGCTGTTCCACCTTGATGCACACCGAAGTTTGGGATCAAGGGAGCGCTTGTATTTTTAAAGCACTGGTTGCTGGGGTTGTATTGAAAGGATGCTGTCACATCAAATCCATCCGCAAAATTTCTATTGGCTGTCGAGTTGGGGCAACGGTAGCTCATTTCATTGCAGCCGACTTGCACATTGGCATCAGCATCTGACCTAATATCATTTGCCCCGGAAAGTATTCCTTGCTGGATGGCCTGATTTTCAAACTGCCTTGGGGCCAGCGGATCAATCGCTGCCAACTCCTGCACAACAGAGACCCCCAATTTTTGGTTTTCACTTATGGGAACCAGGCCGCCCGACTGCAAAAATATCTCATTGCCACCGTGATCACATCTTGCTGCTTGCCCCGCCCAGATCATCTCACCCCAGCGCAGCTGCCTACTACTGTCTCCATCTGACTTCTGGGCCGTTACGAACAAATTAAACCCAACTCGGTTTAAATGATACTTATCTCCAGGGACCCCTCCTAAGATTAAAATTGGATCCATATGATTATTCACGCCCTCTTCTTTGACCAAATGTACGGGAATGAACTCAATCAAGGCATCCATAGCTCCCTCGTCTGAGTCCCTACGAAGACAGCGATAAAAATCATCGTGTACACCCTCTTGAAACCAACTGTCGCAGCGGGGACTCATGGGAACTATCTCCCAGTCGTGACTAAGAAACTCTTTCCAACGATCATCCCCAAAGACTCCGTCAATTTTGTCGTTGCTGAAAACAAGATAAAGATCGACCGTGGGCCCAACAATAGACTCTACCTCGACCATGCTACAAATCCCTTGAGTTCTCAAAG
>SKOF01000547.1 GCA_007120155.1 Thioalkalivibrio sp.
AGAACCCCATTGAAGTGCATCGCAACGCCCCCTTCGCGCTCGCAGGGCTAGCATAGCGTTGCCCTCGGGGCTACCGCAAGGCTCGTACCATGCCGATCGCCAGCAGGATCGCGGCAGTCTGCACCGTGATGCGCACCTCGTTGTCGCTCGACCAGGCCCAACGTAGCCCGAAGAGGGTACGCAGACGCCCCGGCGCCCCGGCGCTGTGGGGGTACCCCGGTGCGGACGTGAACGGGCTATTGGGGACGAACTCGACCGCGTCCCCAACATAGACGATCATGACCTGTGCGACGTGGCTCTGCACGCTGACATCGGATGGAAGCGCCAAGGCGGGCTCGAACACCAACCCCAGCTCCGCGGCAGCCGTGGTGGGTTGGTCGAGGGCCCAGCTGCCACGGTGCTCGGGATCCGGGTCGTATGGCCAGGCCGCCGCGGCGAGGTCGACCCCCTGGTACGCGCCGGTGTAGATAGCCACCGAACTCGGGCGCAGGTAGCCGTACCCGCCAGCCACGCGCGACGCCGGCGGTAGAACCGCGAGATTCCACTGGCGAACCATCACTCGCTACCCGTGAGCCGCACCAGTGCTACATGCGGCCAGCCGATCGGTGCCTCGGAGCGCCCTAGTGCGCGAAAGGTGAGCGTCTGCTTTCCAGACCGCAGACGGCCCAGCGGGGTTGGCCAGTGCTCGCGAGCGAAGGCGTACTCTTGCACCGGAGCGCTGTCGGAGCGCAGCAGGCCAGCGTCATCCTGTGCCAATAGGTCCGAGATCGGGCCGGTGGCCACCTGCTCCCAATCAACACCCGCGCCGTTGGGCAGCCCGCGTGATATCCGGTATTCCCACACCAGGTTGACGGCGAGCGCGAGGTAGCCGCCGTCAGGGTGCACGACGACGTCGACGGCGAACGCGTCGCCGCTATCGAACGTCAAGCCGCAGAAGGTTTCGATCCGCGACGTCGACGCGTGCGGCGCGGGGAGCGTGCCGAAGGGGCCCTCGTACAGGTTGGCGCCGTTGGCGAAGCGCTCAATAACATCGCGGATCTGCGCATAGTCCAGGCCGTTGACGATGGCGGGGTCGTTGATGGGATCGCCCTGGGTGGCCTGCAGGTCGAAGAAGGGCATGCCGAGGTTGTCGATGACGACCTGGACCTCGCCGCTACCATCCTGCTCATCAAGGCTGTATTGCTCATCGGTGGTGTACGCGTTGCGGTAGCCAAAGTGGCCAAGGTTCATGACGTCGTACCAGATACCCGCACGGTTGAAGTCGTATGCGACCCGCACCGGCTTGTTGGGGTACTTCTGGTCAGGCCTGGATGCACCGCCCCAGCCGTGGGGATCGTCGTACAAATCCACCCACCGACCCGCACGCGGCAAGGCGGGATCACTGGTGTACCAGGCATAGGGGCCGTAGATCGCCGCCGATGCGATGCTGCAGTAGGGGCCGTAGAACTGATCCCGGTTGGGACGCATGAAGTAGCTCGGCTCAATGGTGTGTTGCGGGTGCGCTGGGGAGTGGTCGCCGTAGTAGACGTAGGGGATGCCCTCATACACCTCCTCAGCTGTGTAGCGGCTCCACCACCCCGGCTCCTCCGCGCCCTCCAGGGCCATGCGAAAGAACAGGGCGTGATCGGAGGAGTCGTTCCCGAAGGGGTAGCGTTGCCAAGCAACGCCCCAGTTGGTCAGGCCGCTCTCGGCAATGAAGTCGCCACCATGGTTGCGCCGCTGGACCACCAGCTCCAAGTGCGCCTCGCGCCAGGAGTTGAACACCTCGGTAACACGGCGGATGATGACGCGGTAGTCCTGATGGCACAAGCCCCAGTCGAGGTAGCGCACCTGAAGCGCCGAGCCGGCGTGGCTGTTTACCCCGTCGACGCTGGTGAAGTGGGAGCTGGCTGGAGCCCAGCCGTTCCAGTCGACCGTGCCGGTCGCAGGCCGAGGGCCCGCGGTGCGTTGCACATGCTCCAGCCAGATCAGGTACAGCCGGTCGACCACTCTCCGCTCGGGCGTGGCATAGAGCGGGTCGGGGCCTGGGCCTATTGCCCAGCGCTCGATGCGCGCCTGCCCCTCGCCGTTCGCGGTCGACCCGTCCTCGTAAACCCGCGTCGTGCCAACTGTCTGCACCGACGGGAGTGCCGAGATCGCCTCCTTGATATCACCCAGGCCGCGCTCAACGCCGAACTCCCACGCCATCTTGTCGACGTCGTGCATCAGCCCCTGCGCCTCGGTCTCGGCGAACGCGTCCGGTGTCACCCAATCGCCGGTCCTGACCGACTTGGTGTATGGCAGCGCGTCGGCTTTGACCGCGCTCGCCAAGCCGAAGGCTGGCATGACGACGTACTCGTCCTCGGCGACCTCAACGAAGGAGCAAGCCTGGAACGGGCTAGACGTGAACCAGGTCTCGATATCTATCGGTGACGACAGCGGCTCCGGCAGTGCGCCTGGCACGTAAGGGAAGGGCTTTTCCGAGATCGGATCGAAGTCTTGGCCAACATACAGGACGGTCAGGTTGAACGGGTTGGGCGGGAAGGTCCACTCAGGGAACCCATGAAGATAGGTGAACGAGTTGAGCATGCTACTCGCCACCGCCTTAGGCACGCGCATGTACCAGGCGCCATTGTCTATGCCAGCCATGTAGGGCCAGAGCACGTTAGGACGCGCCAGCGAGGCCGCGTATGCCCATTGCCACTGCCAGTCGTTTCCGCTGACCGACCAGCCCAGCACGTGATCGCTGGTCGGGAAGATCCCGTAGGTGGCCCAACCCCCCTTCGGCGCATCGTAGAAGAACTGCTGCCGTTCACAGAACGGCAGCAGCCCCAGCCCAGCGCCATAAGCGGCCGGCTGGGGCCACTTCACGGCATAGGCGCCATCGGGGCGAGCGTTGACCGGGAACGCCGGGGGCACCGGGGCCTCGCCGTCGGCGTCGAGCGGCAGAGCGCCGTCGGCGAACCAGCCGGTCAGTCCAGCGAAGGCGCGCTGGGGGGCGAACTCCGGCGCGCTGGGAGCGATCGGGAAATCGGCGTAGAGCCGCGGCGCTGCTGGTGGAGTGGGCCCAGCTCCCGGAAGTCCCGGGTGGGCGAGGGCTGTGCCGCGCGCATAGCCCCCACCAGGCACAGCACGGCGCCCATCCCCCAACGCGTACGGGCGGCCTTGCAGGTCGGTCGTGATCAGCGCGCTGCCGGGGCGCGGCATCAGCTCGGCCTGCCGCGGTGTCCAGATCAGACCGCCGCGGCTCTGCTGGCCTCCGAGTAACGGCACGGTGACGGGCGACTCCTTGAACCCAGGCCGCCTCGGCTGTTCTGCCGCACGGAGCGCGCGGATCAGCTCGTCGATGAACCAGCGGCGGAAGGCCCACTCCAGCATCAGCGAGGCCTCCCGACGATCGCGTACTCACCTGAGGGCAGCTTCACGACGAGAACAACGCTATTGGGTGCGTTGCGGTGGTTGAGGGCGTTTGCGGCGACGACCAGGGGGCCGGTGTCGAGCTTCACGCTGACGCGATCAACCGTCATAGCGCGGACCAGGCCTCGCATCATGAGCGGATCCTCGACAGGAGTTGGTATCCGACATTGTGCTCGGGCTCCGCGTCACCCCCACGGCGGCCGTCGAACGAGGCGCTGACGACGATCCCCGACCCAGCGGGGCCTGCGATGACCTGGCCGAGAGCGGGATTGGCGCGAAGGCTCGTACGCACCGACTGCCGCAGCGCCAGTGGCGGGTTGTTGACGATGCCGACCTGGTATTGTTCGAGCCGCCGGTTGTATTCGTCGAGGGCTTCGTTGTACTCGCGCGTCGCCCGCTCTTCGCATGTTTCACCCTCGGCGCCAAGCTGGCTGCATGAGACCGTCGGTGGCGCTTGATCCGTGATCTCGGTCCAGGCGCGGGTCATGCCGCCATAGTCGGTACCGACCAGCTCGCCGGGGTCGACGCCCATGATACGGAGCTGCGGCTCGTCGGTCGCGACCGGCACGAAACCCGCAGTAACCTCGGTGACTCGCACGAGCCACCGCCCACTACCGATCGGGGTGTACGTCTCGCTGCGGCTGTGGCGCCGGTAGCGCGGTTGCGGCGCGATGCGCCGCGCGACCCCCTCCTGGTGCACGCTGAACCACCAGAACGCGAACTCCAGCGACGTCTCGACCTTGTGCCGGAGCCAGCCTTCGGCCTGGTAGCGCTGTGACAAGGCCTTGCGCGATGACAGGTAGACATTGTCGCCTTCGGCCCACTCGACGGGCCCACCGGCCACCTGGCCGAATATGCCTACCGGGAACTCCAGCGGGTTGCGGACGTCGTACGTGACCTCGACCGAGCTGCGCAACGCCTCCGGGCAGCAGTCGTAGTATCCGTTGGTCTTGCGGCTCCACGACAGGGGGCGCATCACGGTGGTCATCCCCCCCTGCGCCGTCAGGAACTCGGGGATCTGGAAGCGACCCCACGTCACCTCCTGCTGCTCCGTGATGCGCCCGCCTTCTTTGACGACCACGTTCTCGATCTCGGTGTAATCGTGCGCATCTGGGTCTGTGCTTGGTTCGACCCAGCGCAGTGTGCCGTTCTCCATCGTCTCGAACGTGCGGCCCTCGCAACCGTCCTCTTCCGACTCGCAGCGCGCCAAGTAGTCTGTCAACTTCGGCGGCTCGCCGATGTTCAGGATCACGTCGGTCGCGAGGGTCTCGTCGCCCGGCCGGTACCCCTGGCCGGGGCTGCCGATCTCGCTGATGGGCATCGTTCCAGGGCTACCCAACGCGCGCCGCTCGACGGAGACGTCGACCGACTCGTAGGGCAGGCTACCGCCTGGACCTTCGCCG
>SKOF01000029.1 GCA_007120155.1 Thioalkalivibrio sp.
CTCATCGGCAAGATCGATGCGGCCCTCAGGCGCATCGATGACGGCAGCTACGGATACTGCGAGGAGACCGGCGAGCCCATCGGACTCGCGCGACTGGAAGCCCGCCCCATCGCCACCCTGAGCCTGGAAGCCCAGGAACGCCACGAGCGGGACGAGAGGCGGTAGGAAGGTGAGGGGTGAGGGGACAGGCGATAGGGGTGAGGGACAAGGCGGAAAAATGGGTGCGGTAGTGATTCGGGTCTTATGCCCTTTTCACGCCTCACGCCTCACGCCTCACGCCTCACGAGCGCCTTGATAAAGACCTTTGAATTGCGCTGATAGTTGTACAGTTCGCGGCGGCGCAGCGGCAGCGCCTTGATGTCCCCCGGTTCGAAGCCTCGTTCCCGGAACCAGTGGGCGGTGCGGGTGGTGAGTACGAACAACCGGGCGATGTCCAGCGTCCTTGCCTCGGCCTCCACGAACTCCAGCAGGCGGTCGCCCCGGTTGGCGGTGCGGTACTGGGGGTGGATAGCCAGACACGCCAGTTCGCCCACCGACTCTTCAGGGAAGGGATAGAACGCCGAGCAGCCGAGTACCACGCCGTCACGCTCGATGACGCTGAACCGGTCGATCTCCAGTTCCAGCTGTTCCCGCGAGCGGCGCACCAGCACCCCGTCCGCTTCCAGGGGCTGAATCAGTTCCAGAATGCCGCCCACGTCATCGATGGTGGCGCGGCGCAGCCGCTCGTAGGTCTCTCCGGTGATCAGCGTGCCGACGCCGTCCCGGGTATAGAGTTCGAGCAGCAGTGCACCGTCCACCGCCCGTTCCACCAGGTGCACGCGGTCCACCCCGTGGCGGCAGGCATGGATGGCGCTTGTCAGGTGCTGGGCCGTTTCCGATGGCGGTCCGCGGCGCCTGTTCAGCCAGGTGCGGGCCTGCTCGGCGGTCAACTGGCTGACCGGGCGGCGGCGCCCGTCGCGCAGCCGGGGTTCCTCGGTGAGAAAGATCAGCTTGTCCGCCTTCAGAGCAATGGCGGTGGCCGTGGCCACATCCTCGGCGCTCAGGTTGAACACCTCGCCCGTGGGTGAATAGCCCAGAGGAGAAAGCAGTACGACTTCACCGTTCTCCAGATGCCGGCGGATGCCCTCCGCATCAATGCGGCGCACCTCGCCGGTATGCTGGTAGTCCACCCCGTCGCGCACCCCGAGCGGTTTGGCAATCACATGGTTGCCGGAGGCGACACGTATGCGCGCACCGCTCATGGGCGTGTTGGCCAGCCCCATGGACAACTGGGCCTCGATCTCCACGCGCAGGCAGCCGGCGGCCACCTTCACTTCCTCGAGGGCATCGGCATCGGTGACCCGCAGCCCGGCGGCATAACGGAATGCCAGGCCCCGGGCGCGCAGGCGCTGCTCGATCTGTGGCCGGGCACCATGCACCAGTACCAGGCGCACGCCGAGGCTCTGCAGCATGGCGATGTCATGGATCAGCCGCGCGAACCCCGTGTCCTGAACGGCTTCGCCGCCAAAGGCGATCACGAAGGTCCGCCCCCGGTGCGCATTGATGTAGGGGGCGGCATTGCGGAACCAGTTGATCTGCGAGAGTTCGGGCCGGTTGTTCTTCTTCATTGGGTGTCTTCCCGAGTGCCTGCGTTCAAGGGCCGAGCATACCGGAAGCGGGTCCGGCGCGTCAGCGGGCCGTCGTGGAGGACGGGCTTCTTTTGCCACAGAGGACACAGAGGTCGCAGAGGGAAAATGCACGGCAGACCTGCAAGGAAAGTGGTTCGACCTCTGTGTCCTCTGTGTCCTCTGTGGCTGAGAATCGTTTGACCGACAACGGAGCCGCCCGCCGCGGCCTCAGCGAACAGGATCGATGCAGAAACCGCGGATGAGCGAGCGCAGCACATCGAGGGTCGGTTCGATGCGATTCAGAGACAGGTACTCGTCGGGCTGGTGGGCCTGATCGATGTCGCCGGGTCCGAGCACCACCACGTCCATGTCCAGATCGCGCAGGTAGGGGCCCTCGGTGCCGAATGCCACCGCCTCGGCGGCATGTCCGGTGAGCGATTCGGCGGCACGCACCACCGGCGCGTCGGCGGGCGTTTCCATGGCCGGCGTGCCATCAAAAAGGCGAAAGACTTCCAGTTCGAGTCCGGTGTCCGCAAGACTGCGTTCGAGCCGTGATGCCAGCGCCTGGCGCAGCTCGTCCAGGTCCATGCCCGGCAGCGGCCGCAGGTCGATATGCAGTTCGCAGCGCCCGCAGATCCGGTTGGGATTGTCTCCGCCGTGGATGTGGCCCAGATTGAGCGTCGGCCCCGATACCCTGAACAGGGGATTGTTGTAGCGCGCCTGCAGCTCAGCCCGCCAGGCGATGATCTCCGTGATGGCACGGTGCATGCCTTCCAGGGCATTGTTGCCGAGCCGCGGGTCGCTGGAATGACCGGAGCGGCCGGTGAGGCGAATCCCTTCCATGAGGATGCCCTTGTGCATGCGCACGGGCCGCAGCCCCGTGGGTTCTCCGATGACGGCATGACGACCCAGCGGGCGGCCCGCGGCACGGATGGCCTTTGCCCCGGCCATGGAGCTCTCCTCATCCGCCGTGGCGAGGATCACCAGCGGCTGGTGGAACTGCTCGGCGGTGAAGTCGCGGGCCGCCTCCAGGGCCAGCGCCAGGAAGCTCTTCATATCCGAGGTGCCCAGTCCGTAGAGCCGCCCGTCGCGTTCCGTGAGCCTGAACGGATCCTGGCGCCAGAGTTCCGGATTGCAGGGCACGGTATCGGTATGGCCGGCGAGCACAAGGCCGCCGGGGCCCCGCCCCAGCGTGGCCACCAGGTTGGCCTTTGCCGGATTGCCGTCGATGGGCGTGATCGCCACGTCGAAGCCCGCCGCTTCGCACCAGCCGGCCAGTTCATCGATGACGGCCCGGTTGCTCATGTCGAACTCGGGGGAGACGCTGCTCACCGACGGCAGTGCGATGAGTCGGGCGAGCATCTGGTTGAGACTCGGAAGTCGCTTCATGAATCGATGGCCGGAAGACGGGAGACAAAGTACAAGATACAAGAGAAGGACAATGCCTGAAACGGTTACATCCCGCCCCTTGTATCTTGTCCCTTGGCTCTCGATACTTCGTCAATGATACGCCCCGCCCAGGTCTCGGACATCCCGGCACTCGTTGCGCTGGAGGAGCGGTGTTTCGAGATCGACCGCCTCTCCCGGCGGCAGTTCCGCTACATGCTGACCAAGGCCAATGCCCATGTGCTGGTCAGTGACCGGGCGGGCGTGATCAATGGCTATGTACTGCTCCTGTTCAGCCGGGGCACCTCCATGGCGCGGCTGTACTCCATCGCGGTGGAGCGGGACACCCGGGGGCAGGGCATCGGCCAGGCCCTGGTGGAAGCGGCCGAGGAGGCCGCCCGGGACCGGGACTGCGCCTATCTCCGGCTGGAAATCCGCAAGGACAACACCGCCTCCATCGCCTTGTTCTCCCTTCTGGGATACAAGCCCTTCGGCGAATATGGCGATTACTACGAGGACCACATGGATGCGTGGCGATACGAGAAGTCGCTGGCGCCTCACCTGAGCCCGGATCTGGTCAGGGTGCCTTTCTACGAGCAGACCCTGGATTTCACCTGCGGCCCGTCGGCGGTGATGATGGCCATGAAGGCACTGGACCCGCGGGAGGAGCTCAACCGGACACTGGAGCTGCGCATCTGGCGGGAGGCGACCACGATCTTCATGACATCCGGCCACGGTGGATGCGGGCCCTACGGCCTCGCCCTGTCGGCGGCCCACCGGGGGTTCGGCGTGGAGTTGGTGATCAACGACGAGCGCATGCCCCTGCTGGATTCCGTGCGCAGCGAAGAGAAGAAGGAGGTCATGCGCCTGGTGCAGCAGGACATGCTGGACGAGATCCAGGCCCTGGGCATTCCGCTGCACCACGGTGTCCTGAAGGTCGAAGATCTCAAGCTGCGATGCGATGCCGGCGGGGTGCCGGTGGTGCTCATCAGTTCCTACCGGATCTACGGCGAGAAGTTCCCCCACTGGGTGGTGGTCACCGGCTTCGATGATCACTTCATCTACGTGCACGACCCGTTTGTGGATTATGAGGCGGGTGAGACGCCGCTCGACTCCATCAATATGCCGATACCCAGGCGCGACTTCGAACGCATGGCGCGATACGGCAAGGCCGGCCTCAAGGCCGTCCTGGTGATCTATCCCAAACCCGATACTCTGCCCTGAGGGAGCCATGTCTGATCACGTGCTTCTGATCGAACAGCCTGCGGACTGGAAACCCCATTTTCCCGAGTACCCGGTAATGCTGGCCCGCGACTATCTCACCCGCGCGCCGGAGAGCAGGGGCGGGCAGCTCCGGGTGATCAACCTGTGCCGCAGCCACCGGTATCTGAGCGTGGGCTATTACTGTTCCCTGCTGGCCGAGGCGCGCAATCACAGGGTGGTACCCACGGTGCGCACCCTGCAGGATCTTTCGCGCAAGTCCATCTACAGCCTGGACACTGAGGACATTGACCGCAAGGTGGCGAAAGTGCTCGGGCGCAAGCGTTCCGGACTTCAGCCCACCGCCTTCGAGATGACGGTGTTCTTCGGTCAGTGTGCCCCCAGGGAAATGCAGGAGATCGCGCAACAGCTGTTCTCCATCTTCCGGGCGCCGCTGTTCAAGGTGGAGTTCAAGTTGTCCGGGCAGTGGCGCATTGATGCACTGAAGCCCCTCTCCCTGCAGGCCCTCACCCCGGAGCAGGAGGATGACTTCTTCGCCGCCCTGGACATCTACCTCAAGCGTCCGTGGCGCAAGC
>SKOF01000170.1 GCA_007120155.1 Thioalkalivibrio sp.
CGGTGGAACCCAAGCTGGACGGGCTGGCCATCAGTCTGCTCTACGAAGACGGCCATCTGGTTCGCGGCGCCACCCGCGGCGACGGCACCACCGGCGAGGACGTGACCGCCAACGTGCGCACGATCCGGGTCATCCCACTGAAACTCAAGGGCGGCGGTTATCCCGGAAAGCTCGAGGTGCGCGGCGAGGTCTACATGGACAAGGCGCGCTTCGAGGCCTTCAACCGAGAGGCGGCCGAACGCGGCGAAAAGGTCTTCGTCAATCCCCGCAACGCCGCCGCCGGCAGCCTGCGTCAGCTGGATCCGCGCATCACCGCCCGGCGCCCGCTGACATTCTTCGCCTATGGGGCCGGCTACGTGGAGAACGGCGCACTGCCCGATACCCATGCAGCGGTGCTGGAGGTGCTGGCCGGCTGGGGCCAGCGGGTATGCCCGGAGCGTGATCTGGTCACGGGTGCCGGGGGATGTCTGGATTACTACCGGCGTATCGGTGAACGGCGGGACGATCTGGCATACGAGATCGACGGCGTAGTGTACAAGGTCAACCGCTTCGATCTGCAATTGCGTCTCGGCTTCGTCTCCCGCGCACCGCGCTGGGCCCTGGCCCACAAGTATCCCGCCCAGGAGCAGGAGACCGTACTGCGCGACGTGGAGTTCCAGGTGGGGCGCACCGGCGCGCTGACCCCCGTGGCACGGCTGGAGCCGGTATTCGTCGGCGGCGTGACCGTGAGCAATGCCACTCTGCACAACATGGACGAGGTGGAGCGCAAGGACGTGCGCATCGGCGACACGGTGATCGTGCGCCGGGCGGGTGACGTGATCCCCGAGGTGGCCGCGGTGGTGTTGTCGAAACGACCGGACGGAACGCAGCCCGTGATCATGCCGACCCACTGCCCCGTGTGCGGCTCGGAGGTGGTTCGTGTCGAGGGCGAAGCGGTGGCGCGTTGCTCGGGAGGGCTGTATTGCGCAGCCCAGCGTCGGGAGGCCATCAAGCACTTTGCCTCCCGCCGCGCCATGGACATCGAGGGCCTGGGCGACAAGCTGGTGGAACAGCTGGTGGACGCGGGTCTGGTAGACCATGTGGACGGACTCTACCGACTCACCGCCGAACAACTGGCGGATCTGGAACGCATGGGCGAGAAATCCGCGCAGAACCTGGTGGAGGCGCTCGACCGGAGCCGGCATACCCAGTTCGCGCGGTTCATCTTCGCACTGGGTATCCGCGAAGTGGGTGAAGCCACGGCGCGGGCCCTGGCACGGCACTTCGGCGGCCTGGATGCCCTCATGCGGGCGAACGAGGAAAGCCTGATGGAAGTGTCCGACGTGGGCCCCGTCGTGGCGCATCATGTGGCCACCTTTTTCCAGCAGCCCCACAACAGGGAGGTGATTCAGGCATTGCGGGATGCCGGCGTACACTGGGAGGAAACGGAACCGGCTGCGCGCAAGGAGGAGG
Source organism: Thioalkalivibrio sp. (assembly GCA_007120155.1). Classification (GTDB taxonomy): domain Bacteria; phylum Pseudomonadota; class Gammaproteobacteria; order Ectothiorhodospirales; family Ectothiorhodospiraceae; genus Thioalkalivibrio_A. The sequence continues at coordinate 1,453 of SKOF01000170.1, forward strand.
CACTCCCGCTTGCCGGAAATACCTACGTGCTGACCGGCGCGCTGGAATCCATGACCCGGGAGGAAGCGGGTGAACGGCTCATGGCCCTGGGCGCAAAGGTCACAGGCAGCGTGTCGAAAAAGACTACCGCCGTGATCGCCGGCGAGGCCGCCGGTTCGAAGCTGGCGAAGGCCGAAAAGCTGGGTGTGCCTGTGCTTGACGAGGCGGCATTCCTGGCACTCATCGGCGAACGATAGCCACCGGCCGCGGCGCCACCGAGTGGTGCGACATGCCCTGGCGGCCGGGCGCTAAGAGTCCAGAGTTGAAAGGTGAACCGACCCGCGGCATTGCGTGTGTTCCCGAAGCGCCGCATGATCCGCCCCGAACATCAAACGAGCGTGACCGACGACCCATGCGATTTGAACCGAGCAAACCCTATTCCGAGGCCTGTGACCAGAACCGCGACCCGATCCTGGCGGTGTTGAGGCGTTACCTGGACCGGCCCGGCACCGTCCTGGAGATCGGCAGCGGTACGGGACAGCACGCGGTGTATTTCGGGGCCGCACTGCCGCACCTGGACTGGCAGCCTTCCGACGTGCCGGCCCATCTGCCGGGGATCCGCCTGTGGATCGAGGAGGCGGCGCTGCCCAATGTGGCCGAGCCGCTCAAGCTTGATGTGCGCCGTACGCCCTGGCCGGTGCAGGCGGTCGACGGCGTCTATTCCGCCAATACCGCCCATATCATGCACTGGCCGGATGTGGAGGCCATGTTCGAGGGAGTGGGGCGTGTCCTGCGTCCGGGCGGTTGCTTCTGCCTGTACGGGCCGTTCAATGAGGACGGCGAGTTTACCAGTGAGAGCAATGCCCGTTTCCACATGAGCCTGCAGATGCGCGACCCCGGGATGGGGATCCGCGACAAGGCCGACCTGGACCGGCTGGCCGGAGCGGCGGGGCTGGAACTGGTGGAAGACGTGGTGATGCCGGTGAACAACTTCACGCTGGTCTGGCGGAAACGCTGACAATCGATGGCTGGCCCTATCGGCATCGTAGGCCGGATAAGGCGCAGCCGCATCCGGCAAGCCATCGACAAAGGTTGGCGGATGCGCTTCGCTTATCCGGCCTACGAGCTACGAGTTGGATGACCACCCCCGGTCAGCCGCCTGGGACTCAACGTGAACAACCTGATGGGTTTACACAAATAGCCCGCAGACCTCACCACCGCAGCGGCGACGCGATGACTCGCACAGGCGTCCGGGGGCGCCGGCCCCGCCGCGAACCGGAAGTCCGGCGTCCTATCTGAGCTCAATGTCCGCCTGGCGGCGCAGGTCCTCAATGTTCTCCTGAACGATACGGTTGTCCAGAATCTGCTGTACCCGATCCCGCACGGATTCGAAAGGAGGCGGCTCCGCGGTCCGGGTGTCTTCCAGAAGAATCACATGCCAGCCGAAATCCGACTGCACCGGCTCGCTTGAGTAACTGCCGGGTTCCATGGCACGCACCGCATCGGAGAATACCGGCACCATCCCGTCGGCGGTGAACCAGCCCAGATCGCCCCCCATGGGTCCGGAGGGTCCGGTGGAATGTTCCCGGGCCAGTTCCTCGAAGTCCGCGTCCGCATCCAGGGCCTCGATGATGTCGCGCGCATCCGCCTCGCTGTCCAGCAGAATGTGGCGTGCCTTGTATTCCTGGCGGTCCAGGGATGCGACCTGCCGGTCATATTCCGCGCGCAGCTGTTCCTCGGTGTAGTCCTGGTCCAGCCAGTCCTCGAAGAGCGCGCCCACCATCAGGTTGGTGCGGCTGCGATCCACCTGGCGCAGGATCTCGGGATCGCGATCCAGCCCGCGCTCCGCGGCCGCCTGGCGCAGCAGTTCCAGGTTCACCATCTCGTCCAGCACCTGCTCCGGCTGCAGGTTCTCGTCGGGCCGGGTCATCCGCTGCAGACTGAGAAACTCCTGAAAGTCGGCATCGGTGATGGCCACGCCGTTCACCACCGCGATCACGTCACCGTCCGGGACCTGCGCGCGAGGTTCCTCGGCACGGTCGCAGGCGGTCAGCAGGGTGATGGCCAAAAAGAGTGCCAGGATGATATGCAGGTGTCGTGATGTCATGGCGTGCTTCCTTGTCAATGTACGGAATGCGGGTCAGGGGAGGACCTTGCGGAACGGCTTTACGGTGACCTGCGCGTAGACGCCGGCCTCCACATAGGGATCCGCGTCCGCCCATTGCCGCGCCTCTTCCAGGGAATCGAACTGAGCCACCACCAGACTGCCGGTGAAACCGGCCGGGCCGGGGTCTTCGCTGTCGATGGCGGGCATGGGGCCCGCCAGTACCAGGCGACCGTCGTCGCGCAGGGCCTCCAGTCGGGCCAGGTGAGCCGGGCGGGTCTGTTTGCGTTTTTCCAGGCTGTTCTCCGTATCCTGGCCGATGATGGCGTAAAGCATCAGGATGGGTCTCCGGGGGAAGTGTGTTGATCGGGTTCGGTATGATGCCGTGCCAGGTAGACCGCCTGGCCGAGAATGAAGACCAGTGTCATGCCCAGCATACCGAAGAGCTTGAAGTCGACCCAGAACGCCTCGCTGAAGGTGTAGGCCACGAACAGATTCGCCAGCCCCGATACGATGAAGAAGATCACCCAGGCATGGTTCGTCCGGGCCCAGATCCGTGCAGGCACATGCAGGGCATGTCCCATCATGGACTCCACCAGGGTGGAACGTCCCAGCCATGGCGGGATCAGAAACACCACGGCGAAGAGAAAGTTTACCAGAGTCGGTTTCCAGAGGATGAACAGCGGGTCCTGCAGCAGCAGAGTGGCCCCGCCCAGCACCACGATCAATGCACCCGTGAGCATGGGCATGGCCTCGAGCCTGCGCTTGACGGCAAACCCCAGACCCAGTTGCACCACCATCACCCCCATCGCCACGGCGGTGGCCAGGTAGATGGCGTGTCCCGGGTCGCCCGGCACCAGCGCCACCGGCAGCCAGGCGCCCACGGAAAGCACCACCGGATCCGGCAACGCATCGTAGAACTTGTACGCCAGGAAGAAGAGGATGACCGGAAGCAGGTCATAAAGCAGTTTCATCGCAATAGTGTGGCGCGTTTGCCGGCGGGTGACCAGTCGCTTGTCCGTTCCCCATTGCTGTTATGCTTCCGACAACTGACCACTGACAATCGATCACGTGAACCGAAGGCTTGACATTCATCCGGACAATCCTCAGGCCCGCCTGATACGCCAGGCGGTGGATGTGATCCGGGCGGGAGGCATCATCGTCTACCCCACGGATTCCTGCTACGCGCTGGGCTGTGCCATCGGTGACAAGGGCGGCCTGGAACGCATCCGCCGCATCCGGCAACTGGACG
>SKOF01000305.1 GCA_007120155.1 Thioalkalivibrio sp.
CTGATGACCGCCTTGACCACGGTCATGGGCACGCTGCCCCTGATCCTGGCCAGCGGCCCCGGCGCGGAGAGCCGCTTCGTCATCGGCACCGTGGTGTTTTCCGGGGTGCTGTTCGCCACGTTCTTCACGCTGTTCGTGGTGCCGGTGGCCTATCAGACCCTGGCCCGTTACAGCGGCTCGCCCGGCGAGACCGCCCGGCGCATCAGGGATCTGGAGGAGCAGCACGGGGAAGCCAGGATCTGAATCAAGATTCAACATTCAAGATTCAAGGTTCAAGATTCAAGATTCAAGATTCAAAGGGCGTCACGGGTCACGCTGTTTCTGCCTTTGAATCTTGAATCTTGAATCCAGATTTCCTGGCCCAACGGCCTGTCACTCTTCCGAGGCCGGATGGAAATTCAGGGATGCGGAGTTGATGCAGTAGCGCAGCCCAGTGGGCGGCGGGCCGTCGTTGAACACGTGACCCAGGTGGGCATCGCACCGCGCACAGCGCACCTCGTCCCGGACCATCCCGTGACTCTGGTCCTGGTCCACGCTGACGGCGGTTGGCGTGACCGGCTGCCAGTAACTGGGCCAGCCGGTGCCCGAGTCGAACTTCTGGGAGGAACTGAACAGCGGCGCATCGCAGCACACGCAATGGTACATGCCCTGTTCATGGTGATCGTGGTATCGGCCGCTGAATGGCGGCTCGGTGCCTGCCTGGCGCGTCACGTGGTAGGTTTCGGGGGTCAGCCGCTCGCGCCATTCCTCGTCGCTGTAGCCGGGCCGCTCGTCCTGTGGATCGCTCATACACCGCATCTCCGCCGCCCGCTGTCCGGGCGGATGAAGGTTGAAGGACGAGTATAGCCTCTCATCGACCTCTCCCGGCCGGATGACACCGAGGCGGCGACGGCGTTCATTCTTCGCAAAGTGCCCTCCGTGTCCCGATCCGTTACCATGAGGGCGAACCGATCACCCACGCAGGACCGACAGGGAAATCGGCGTGAAAAAGACGCAAAGCAAGGCCCGTCGCGGCGAGGGCCTGTACATCGTGCTGATCAGCATTCACGGCCTGATCCGGGGGCAGAACCTGGAACTGGGCCGGGATGCGGATACCGGCGGTCAGACCAAGTACGTGGTGGAACTGGCCTGCGCGCTGGCGGCGAACCCGGAGGTGGGCCGGGTGGACCTCCTGACCCGGCAGGTGATCGACAGCAAAGTCTCCGACGACTACGCCGTGCCCGAGGAACCCCTGGGGGACAACGCCTGGATCATCCGGTTGCCCACGGGTCCCCGCCGTTACCTGCGAAAGGAAACCCTCTGGCCCTATCTGGATTGCTTTGCCGACAACGCCCTGGGGCATATACGCAGGGTGGGCCTCCGGCCCGACGTGGTCCACAGCCACTACGCCGATGCGGGTTACGTGGGCACCCGGCTGGCCAACCTGCTGGGGGTTCCCCTGGTGCACACGGGGCACTCGCTGGGCCGTGTCAAGCGCGAACGCCTGCTGGAGAAGGGCCTCAAGCCCGAGGATATCGAGTCCCGCTACAACATGACGCGGCGCATCGATGCCGAGGAGGAGACCCTGGCCAATGCCTACATGGTGGTGGCCAGCACCCGGCAGGAGGTGGACGAGCAGTACGCCCTCTACGACCACTACCGTCCGGAGCACATGGTGGTGGTGCCTCCGGGCACGGACCTCGGGCGTTTCTCGCCGCCCAGGCCCCGTGCCCCCCGGCCGCCGGTGTGGCATGAAATGGCGCGCTTTCTCAACAAGCCCGACCGCCCCATGGTGCTGGCCCTGTCAAGGCCGGATGAGCGCAAGAACATCCCCACCCTGATCAAGGCCTTCGCCGGGCACAAGGCGCTGCGCGAGCACGCCAACCTGGTCATCGTCGCCGGCAACCGCGATGCCATCCGGGATCTGGACAGGGGATCCCGGGAGGTCCTCACCGAGGTGCTCATGCGCATCGACGAGTACGACCTCTACGGGCAGGCGGCCTACCCGAAACATCACGCCTCGGACGACGTGCCGGATTTCTACCGCATGGTGACCCGCACCCGCGGCGTGTTCGTCAACCCGGCGCTGACGGAGCCCTTCGGCCTGACGCTGATCGAGGCGGCCGCGTGCGGCGCCCCCATCGTCGCCACCAATGACGGCGGCCCCTCGGATATCGTGCGCCACTGCAACAACGGCGTGCTGGTGGATCCCCTGGACGAGAAGGCCATGGGCGATGCCATCTGGAAGATCATCAGCGACCGGGAGCGCTGGAAGAAATACTCCGACAGCGGGCTGAAGGGCGTGCGTGCGCACTACGCCTGGGAGGGGCATGCCCAGAAGTATGTCCGCAAGGTGAAGGCCCTGCGCAAGGAGGCGAGCCGCGTGCGCCGGGGCCAGCAGCGTCTCTCCGGCAAGCTGGCCCAGGCGGACCGGGCCATCATCTCGGATATCGACAACACCCTGCTGGGGGATCGCAACAGCCTGCGTGCCCTGGTGCAGCGGCTCAAGGACGAGGGTGCGGGCGTGGCCTTCGGGGTCGCCACCGGCCGGCGGCTGGAATCCGCCCAGCAGGTGCTCAAGGACTGGGGCGTGCCCACGCCGGACCTGTTCATCACCTCGGTGGGTTCCGAGATCCACTACGGCCCGGAGATCACCCCGGACCAGGGCTGGTCACGGCACATCGATCATCGCTGGGACCGGGAAGGGCTCATGGAGCAGCTCCTGGACCTGCCGGGGATTGCGCTTCAGCCGAAGGTGGACCAGCGTCCCCACAAGCTGAGCTTCTTCGTGGACCCGGAGAAGGCCCCATCCATGCACGATATCGAACGCCTGCTGCACCAGCAGGATCTGCAAGCCAACATCATCTATTCCCACGACCGGTTTCTTGATCTGCTGCCGGTGCGCGCCTCCAAGGGCTTCGCCGTGCGTTATCTGGCCGACAAGTGGGGCATTCCCCTGGAGCGCACCCTGGTCGCGGGGGACTCGGGCAACGACGAGGATATGCTGCGCGGCAGCACGCTGGGCGTGGTAGTGGGCAATCATCATCCCGAACTGCGCCGGCTCAGGGGCTTCGAGCGCATCTATTTTGCCGAGGCCGGTCACGCGGCCGGCATCGGCGAAGGGCTGGATCACTTTGATTTCTTCAATGGCTGCATCGTGCCTGAAGAAGGATGATTCAAGATTCAAGATTCAAGATTCAAGATTCAAAGTTCAAGGTTCAAGGTTCAAGGTTCAAGGTTCAAGGTTCAAGGTTCAAGGTTCAAAGGGGGCGGCGACCCGGGTCGTTCATTGAATCCAGAACTGCCCTCGAGATGCTTCGCCCCGCCCGTGCGGGCGGGTCAGGCGGTGCCCGTTGCCGACGAGGGCGCGGCGGAGGTGCGCGGTTTTCTGGACGCGACGTGCCAGTATTTCTCCACGTAGTAGGCGATGGTCTCCCGGAGTACCGACTCGAGCGGCACTACGGGTTCCCAGCCGAGCAGGTCTCTTGCCTTGTCGATGTTCGGCAGGCGGCGGTCACTGTCCTCGTAACCGGGTCCGTAGAATGTCTCCCCGGGCACGGTGTGCATGGGGTGGTCGCGGTAGGCGGGGTCACCGACCGCCTCGGCGAACAGCCGGCGCATGGTGTCGGCCAAGCCGCGGATGGTGGTCTCGTTGGCGGGGTTGCCGATGTTGAAGATCTGTCCCTTGCCGGCCTCCGGCTTGTCGAGCAGCAGCATGAAGGCGTCGACGGCATCATCGATGCCGGTGATGACGCGCCGGGCGTGTCCGCCGTCGACCAGCTGCAGCGGCTCGTTGCGCAGCAGCGCCGAGAGAAAGCAGGCCAGCACCCGTGGAATGCCTTCACCCTCGAAACCGGGGATGAAATCCATGCGCGGGCCGAAGAAATTCAGCGGGCGGATGATGCTGAACGGCATGCCGTGCTCGTAATGATGGGCATACACATAGCGTTCCATCAGCTGCTTGGCGCAGGCGTAGGTCCAGCGCTGGTTCTGCACCGGGCCGAGCGTGAACGGCGTGCTGTCCTCGCGCAGCTCGTAGAGGGCCGGATCTTCGTAGGCCGCGTCTCCGGTGTAGCTCGCCAGGGTACGCCCGTACACCTCGCTGGTGGACACGTGGATCAGCCATTTGCCGTGTTCGGCGCAGAGGTCTGCGAGGCGCAGCATGTCCGTAAAGTTCGAGCGGATCACGCCCAGGGGGCGGGTGTTGTACTGGGACGGATTGCAGATGGCCGCCAGGTTGATCACCGCGTCGGCGGCGGCCACGTCCTCGCGCAGGTGCGCGTCGTTGCCGCACGCGTACAGATCCGCGCCGCGCAGATTCAGCCGCTGGTGGCCCAGGAGGTGTTCGATCTTGGCCTGCTGGTGATCCCAGCCCGACACGGTGACATCGGCCCGTTGCAGCAGTCGCTCGAGCAGGTGGCTGCCGATAAAGCCGCCGCAGCCGGTGATCAGAATGTGCATGGTGCCCCCTCGCACGGGTCCCCCCCGTGGGAGAGCCCAGCTTACATGGATTGCGGGAGCAACCAAAATGCCCGGTTTCCGGACGGATTCATTTAAGCTTGCAACATGTCCACCCATGAACCGCCACCGCTGACAGATCACTTTAGGCTCCTGGGACTGGCCGTGCGGCTCCACGCCGACCCCCCCGCCCTGCTGGAGCCCCTGCAGCATGTGGTGGTCAGGGCCGCGGACGACCTGCCGGTGAAGCGCGCGGTGAACGTCCGCGTGGTCCCGGCGGGCAACGGGCTGCAGGTCGACATGGGCGAGGGCAGGCCCAGGCGGCTCTGCTGCACCGACGTGGCCCTGGC
>SKOF01000325.1 GCA_007120155.1 Thioalkalivibrio sp.
GCCTTGCGTGACAGTCTGAACCGCAACCAGCACCTTCCAGACCGGAGTTGATTCCTGGCCGCACCGAGTGACAACGAGATCCAGCTTGCATTGGCAAACTGTGCCCGTGAACCGGTGCACACGCCCGGCGCAATCCAGCCGGAAGGGTGCCTGATCTGCCTCGATGACGCATATACCCGGGTGACACGCGTCAGCGCGAATATCGGTACCTTTCTGGGTGTCGACACCGCGCAGGCCCTGAGCCGGACACCGGAAGAACTGCTGGGTGCGCGCCTCGTGGGCCGTGTTCGTCGGGACCTGGCGGACAGTGAGCGCATGCCTTCGCCACTGGGCACCACCCGGAAGATCGACGGCCATGTCAGGCGCTACCGCGTGTTCGCCTACCGCAGCGGGACGCAGGTGGTGGTGGAGTTCGAGCGCCAGGGCCACGGTCATCATGACCGCCTGTTCTCGCTGGTCAATGACCGGCTGTCGCGTTTTGCCCGTGCACATTCCGTGGACGCCCTGCTCGACATGCTGGTGGAAGGGGTGCGCCGCGTGACGGGTTACGACCGTGTCATGGTCTACCAGTTCGACCCGGACTGGCACGGCGCGGTGGTTGCCGAGAGCCGCACGGCCGAGGCAGGGAGCTTTCTCGGACACCATTTTCCCGCCAGTGACATCCCGCCCCAGGTGCGCCGGCTCTACGACATCAATCCGGTGCGGATGATCGCGGACGCGACGGCTGCCGCCGTCCCGCTTGTTTCGGGGGACGGACACGGTCATGGCGAGCCGGATCTGTCGCCCGGCGTGCTGCGGGCGGTGTCCCCTGTTCACCTCGCCTATCTGCACAACATGGGTGTGCAGGCGGCATTCTCGGTGGCGATGCACGGCGGCCGTGATCTGTGGGGTCTGGTGGCGGCCCATGGCCTGAGTCCCCGGCCGCTGGCGCCTGCCGCGCGCGACGCGGCACGCACCCTGGTGCAGATGGCGACACAGCGGCTGTCCCTGCTCCAGGCGCGCGCTCGGGCGGATTTCCTGGAAAGGGTGCGGGTCAGCCGCGGTCTGCTCTCCGACACGCGCGGCCGATTGCGCAGGCCCGGGGAGATCATCCGGGAACGCGGCGGGGACTGGCTGTCCCTGTTCGGTGCCAGCGGGTGCGCACTGGTTCACCGGGACAACACCATCGGTATCGGACGGGTGCCCGACGAAGCGCGCCTGGAAAGGATCGTGGGCTGGCTCAACGACGAGCATCAGGGCGGCGGCGTGTGGCAGCATCGCGCGCTGGGCCACACCGGGCTCGCCGGCCTGATTCCCCGGGAGGAGGCCTGCGGGCTGCTGGTGGTACCCCTGCCGCTGGGCGAGATTGCCGCCGGCTGGCTGCTGCTGTTTCGTCCGGAGACCGTCGAGTCCGTTCGCTGGGCGGGCAATCCCGCCAAGGCGGTCGTGGACGACGATGGCAGGGCCGGGCTTTCGCCGCGTCAATCCTTCGAGACCTGGCTGCAGGAGGTGGCCGGCCGGAGCGCGCCGTGGACGGAGCTGGAGCGGCATGCCGCCACCGACCTGGCCGAGGACCTGGCGGTTGCCGTGTCGGGACGCGAGATCTCCATCATCAATGACCGGCTCCGACGCGAACACGAGGCGCTGGCGGAGGCCAACGCGCGCCTCAGGGATCTCGCGCACACGGACTCGCTGACCCGGGTCTGGAACCGCTACCGCATCGAGGCCGCCATCGACGCGGAGCTCAATGCGGCAGACCGTTACAGCCGTCCCTGCGCCCTCGTGCTCTTTGACGTGGACCACTTCAAGCAGGTGAATGACACTCACGGGCATGAGGCCGGTGACCGGGTGCTGGTCGGTATCGCCGGGCTGATCGGCCGCATTCTCCGCAGCACCGACCACCTCGGCCGGTGGGGCGGCGAGGAGTTCGTCGTGCTGGCCACCAACAGCCGCCTCAAGGACGCCGTATATCTCGCGGAACGCCTTCGCCGCGGCATTGAGGCCATGGACCTGGGCGAGGTCGGCAGAGTTACGGCCAGTTTCGGCGTGGCCGCCTGCATGCCTGACGACACGCGCCGCGCCCTCGTGGACCGGGCCGATCGCGCCATGTATCGCGCCAAGGAAGGGGGGCGCAACCGGGTAGTTGCGGAAGCGCCCCCCGAACCGGCGGCCTGAGCAGCCCGCGTCCCGGCATCCCGGGCGCCTGGGCATACAGGCAGGCGCGCCCATGTGGGCCGCCCGGATTCCCGGTTGGCCTGTCGGCGTCGCGAATCTCATGTAGATCCTGTCAATCCGGCCCAGGCCCTTCATTCAAAAAGCTTTCATTCCCCTCTCCCCGAGGCTACGCTACCGAAATGCGCCTGCAATTCAGCAAGATGCATGGCCTGGGCAATGACTTCGTGGTCATTGACGCCATCAGTCAGCCGGTGGAGCTGACCCCCGACCAGGTGCGCCTGCTGGCGCACCGGCGCTTCGGTGTGGGCTGCGACCAGGTGCTGCTGGTGGAAAAACCCTCGGATCCGGCACTGGCGGACTTCCGCTACCGTGTCTTCAACGCCGACGGCAACGAGGTGGAGCAGTGCGGCAACGGGGCCCGCTGCTTCGCGGTGTTCGTGCGCGAACGCGGACTGACGCACAAGGACCGCATTCCGGTGGAGACGGCCGCCGGCCTCATCCAGCTGGAGATCCAGCCGGACGGCCAGGTGACCGTGGACATGGGTCCGCCGAAGCTCGCGCCCTGGCAGGTCCCCTTCGAGGCCGAGACGGCGATGCCCGCCTATCCCCTGGAGGTGGACGGCGAGACCTGGGAGATAGGTGCCGTCTCCATGGGCAACCCCCATGCCGTGCTGCGGGTGGACAACGTGCAGACGGCGCCCGTGGCCCGCCTGGGCCCGGCCATCGAGTCTCACGAGCGTTTTCCGCGTCATGTCAACGTGGGCTTCATGGAAGTGGTGTCGTCCGGCGAGATCCGGCTGCGCGTCTACGAGCGGGGTGTCGGCGAGACGCTGGCCTGCGGCACCGGGGCCTGTGCCGCCGTGGTGGTCGGGCGCATCCAGGGGCTTCTGGACGACACCGTGGCCGTGGACCTGCCCGGCGGGCGGCTTGTGATAAACTGGCCCGGCATCGACCAGGCGCCCGTCATGATGACGGGCCCCGCCACCCAGGTCTTCACAGGCAGCATGGATCTATGAGCACCCATACGAACCTGGCCGAGGACGCGCTGAGCGAGGAGACCGTGGAGGCGTGGCTGCGTGCCCATCCCGATTTCTTCGAACGCCACGTGGCGCTGCTGGACGTGTTGCGGCTTCCCCATCCGTCCGGCGGCGCGGTCTCTCTGATCGAGCGGCAGATTGGTTGGTTGCGGGACAAGAACCGCCAGATGGAGCGCAAGCTCATGGACCTGGTGCAGGTGGCGCGCGAGAACGAACGCCTGAGCCAGCGCATGCACCAGCTCGCCCTGGGCCTGATGGACGCCGACAGCCTCGATGCCGTGCTCGCCACCACCCAGGAACAACTGCGCACCGAATTCCGTGCCGACCATGTGGTGGTGTGGCTGCTGGGCAATCCCGCCGAGGGGCTGCACTTCGTCAGCGAAGGCGATGTGTGCCTGCAGCGGTTCGAGCCGCTGTTCGAGAACCGCCGCCCTCTCTGCGGGCGGCTCTCCGACGAGCAGCTGACCGCCCTGTTCCCCGATGCGCAGGACCCGATACAGTCCGCCGTGGCCGTGCCGCTCATGGAGGGCAGCCGCCGGATGGGCATCCTGGCACTGGGCAGCCGCGAGGACACCCGCTTTCACCCCGGCATGGGTACGCTGTTCCTGGGTTACCTGGGCGAGATCATCTCCCACGCGGTGGCGACGCGGCTGAAGGGATGAAGGCGATTCAATGTTCAAGATTCAAGATTCAAGATTCAAGATTCAAAGGGGGAGGCATCCGGTGCAGCGATCGACAATCTGGCCCCCTGCCTTTGAATCTCGAATCTTGAATATTGAATCTTGAATCTTGAATCTTGAATCCCCTTCACCCTGGATCGACCGATACCTGCGTCACCTGAGCGAAGAGCGCCGCTGCTCGCCCCATACCGTCAGGAACTACGCCCGCGATCTCGCGCGCCTGCATGCCGTCGTGGGCGATGACTGGGCGCGGGTGCGCGTCCACGACATCCGCGCCCTGGTGGCGAAGGTCCACCGGCAGGGCGCGCAGGGCCGCAGCCTGCAGCGCCTGCTGTCCGCCATCCGGGGGTTTTTCCATTTTCTCGTGCGTGAAGGCGTGGTGGATGCCAACCCCGCCCTGGACGTGCGTGCCCCCAGGTCGGGGCGCCAGCTGCCCGGCGTGCTGGATGTGGAACAGGTGTCGCGTCTGGTGGCCATACCGGGGGATGACCCGCTGGCCGTGCGCGACCGGGCCATCCTGGAGCTGTTCTACTCCTCCGGCCTGCGGCTGGCCGAGCTGGTCGGGCTGGATCTGACAGATGTGGATCTGACCGATCGGCAGTTGCGGGCCACGGGCAAGGGCCGCAAGACGCGCGACCTGCCCGTGGGTCGCCACGCCGCGGCCGCGCTCACGGAGTGGCTCAAGGTGCGCGCCGAACTGGCGGCCCCCGATGAGAGTGCCCTGTTCGTGGGCCGTCGTGGCGGGCGTCTGGGTGCCCGGGCGATCCAGGTGCGACTGTCCCGTCACGCGGGTCTGCAGGGGCTGGACCGGCGCGTGTACCCGCATCTGCTGCGCCACTCGTTCGCCAGCCACCTGCTGGAATCCTCCGGTGATCTGCGCGCGGTGCAGGAACTGCTGGGGCA
>SKOF01000511.1 GCA_007120155.1 Thioalkalivibrio sp.
ACCGGGGTGTTGAAGTCATCGTCCATGGCCTCCCGGAAGCGGCGGCGATATGCCTCGCCCGCCTCGCCCGCCTCGCCCGCCTCGAGGCCGCGCAGGGCGGTATACAGGCGCGTCAGTGCCGAACGCGCGGCATCCAGGGGCTCGTCGGAGTAGTTGAGCGGGCTGCGATAGTGGCTGGAGAGGATGAAACAGCGCACCACCTCCGCCGGGTAACGGGTCAGCACCTCGCGCACGGTGAAGAAGTTGCCCAGTGACTTGGACATCTTCTCCTCGTTCACCCGCACGAAGCCGTTGTGCATCCAGTAGTTGACGAAATGCTCGCAGGTGGCTGCCTCGCTCTGGGCGATCTCGTTGTCGTGGTGAGGGAACTGCAGGTCCTGGCCGCCGCCGTGGATGTCGAAGTGGCTGCCGAGATAATGGATGGACATGGCCGAGCACTCGATGTGCCAGCCGGGCCGGCCCGGCCCCCAGGGAGAGTCCCAGGCCGGCTCGCCGGGCTTGGCCGCCTTCCACAGCACGAAGTCCAGGGGATCGTGCTTGGCCTCGTCCGGCGCCACCCGCTCGCCGGCGCGCAGATCCTCGATGCGCTTGCCGGACAGACGGCCGTAGTTCTCGAACTTCGCCACCGCGTAATAGACATCGCCGTTGTCCGCCGCATAGGCATAGCCGCGCTCGATGAGCGTGCCGATCATGGCCAGCATGCCGTCGATGTGCTCGGTGGCCCGCGGCTCGACGGTGGGCGGCAGCACACCGAGGGCGGCGGCGTCCTCGTGCATGGCCCGGATGAACCGGTCGGTGAGCGCACGGATGTCCTCGCCGTTCTCCGCGGCGCGCCGGATGATCTTGTCATCCACATCAGTGATGTTGCGGATATAGGTGACATCGAAGCCCAGCGCCCGCAGGTAGCGGTACACCACGTCGAACACCACCAGCACCCGGGCATGCCCCAGATGGCAATAGTCGTAGACGGTCATCCCGCACACATACATGCGCACGCGGCCGGGTTCCATGGGCTCGAAGGGTTCCTTGCGACGGGTAAGGCTGTTGTGGATCTGGAGCATGAAACGGTCTCAGGAGGAAAGCGAATCCCGGGCATGGGCAAGCCGTTCGGCCACCCGCTCCGGGCCCAGAAGCGGCCACAGGTCCTTCATCTCGGGGCCGTGGGTGCGGCCCGTCAGGGCCGCGCGCAGGGGCATGAACAGGTGCCGCCCCTTGAGGCCGGTGGCGGTGCCCACCTGGCCGGCCAGCACCCGGAAATCCCCGGGCGACGCGGCCAGCGCGGCCAGCGCCGCGTCAAAGAACGCGCTACCGGCACGGGCCATGACCTGTCCGGCCTCGGCATCCGGTTCGGGCGGCGCGCCGAACAGGCGCCGCGCCCAGTCCCGGGCCTCGCCGGGGAAGCTGATGTTATCACGCACCACGCGCAGGAAGGGCCCGCGGGCCCCGGCAGGCACCTCGTCTTCGAGCATCGGGCCCAGCCACCGGGCCAGCCCGTCATCGGCAAGGGCCAGCACCGCCTGGTGCTGCCAGTGATCCAGTTGCACGGGATCATGACGCGCCGGCGCCCGGCCGAGACGCGCGGCGTCGAAACCCCGCGCCAGGGCGTCCAGATCCATGAAACCGTCGGCTTCATAGCTGTGTCCCAGGCGCGCCAGGTGATTGAGCAGGGCCTGCGGCAGGTAGCCCCGGTCGCGCAACTCGCGAAGGCTCAGGGCCCCATGCCGCTTGGAGAGGGGCGCGCCGTCCTCGCCCAGGATCAGCGAGATGTGGCCATAGGCGGGCACGGGCAGGTCCAGGGCCTCCATGATCATCATCTGGCGCGGCGTGTTGGCCAGGTGGTCCTCGCCGCGCAGCACGTGGGTCACGCCCATCATGGCGTCGTCCACCGCGTTGCTGAAAAAGAACGACGGGGTGCCGTCGGAACGGCGGATGACGAAATCACCGATGGTGTCCGTGTCAAAGACCTGGGATTCGCGCACGAGATCATCGAAACGGATGCGCCGCCCCGGCGGCACCCGGAACCGCAAGGTGGGTTTGAGCCCCTTGTCCAGGCGCCCGCGCACGTCCTCCGGGGAGAGGCGTGCGCAGGTGCCCGGGTAGCGTGGCGGCTGCCCGGCCGCAAGCTGCGCCTTGCGCGAAAGGCGCAGAACCTCGTCGCTGCAGAAGCAGGGATAGGCGAGCCCGGCAGATTCGAGCCGGCTGTAATCAGCGGCGTAGATATGCCCGCGCAGGGACTGGGCATAGGGTCCGTTCGGGCCGCCCACCTCCGGGCCTTCCTGCCAGTCCAGCCCCAGCCAGCGCAGGTCCTCCATCAGGGAGTGGACGTATGCATCGCTGCTGCGGGCGGCATCGGTGTCCTCGATGCGCAACAGGAACACGCCCCCCTCCCGGCGGGCCAGCAGGGCACTGAACAGTGCGGTGCGCAGGTTGCCCAGGTGCAGGTGACCGGTGGGACTCGGCGCGAAGCGCGTCTTGACGGGGGTGTTCGGCATGGCGCGAATGGTAGCGAAAAACCGTGTCACACAACAAAGCCCGGGGGCTCACGGCGGGTTTCACCGTCCACCCTGAGGCGCTATGATGCAGGGTCTTCCGATCACAGAAACGGAAATCCAGATCCATGACCTACCTGATCCGACAGCTCCTGACAGTGAGCCTCCTGCTGTCCGCAACCATGGGAAGCCTTGCAATGGCCGAGAACGAGAATCCGAAAGTGACCATCGAAACCTCCAAGGGCGCCATCGTCGTCGAACTGTTCGCCGACAAGGCCCCGGACACGGTGGCCAACTTCATGGAGTACGTGAACGACGGCTTCTTCGACGGCACCATCTTTCACCGGGTCATCCCCGGCTTCATGATTCAGGGCGGCGGCTTCACGGCCGACATGTCCCAGAAGCCCACCCGTGACCCCATCCGCAATGAAGCCAACAACGGGCTGAGCAACGAGGTGGGCACCCTGGCAATGGCTCGCACCCCCAACCCCCATTCCGCCACCGCGCAGTTCTTCATCAACGTGAAGCACAACCGGTTCCTGGACTTCCAGGCCGAAACCCAGCAGGGCTGGGGCTACGCGGTATTCGGCAGGGTGGTGGAGGGTATGGACGTGGTCTCGGCCATCGAGAACGTGCCCACCGGGAACCAGGGCATGCACCAGGACGTCCCCGTCGAGCCGGTGGTCATGACCAGGGTCGCCCCCGTCCGGTAGCCGGCGGGCCCGTGCAGCAAACGCTGTTCATTTCGGACCTGCATCTGGACCCGGAACGTCCGCACATCCTCGCATTGTTCGAGCGCTTCCTGCGCGAGGACGCGGCGGGTGCCGATGCCCTGTATATCCTGGGTGATCTGTTCGAGTACTGGATCGGCGACGACGACGATGCGCCCCATCTGGAAGGCATCGCCGCCGGCCTGCGCGCCCTCAGCAGCCGGGGTGTTCCGTTGTACTTTGCCCACGGCAACCGGGATTTCCTGCTGGGCGAGGCCTTCGCGCGGAGCACCGGCATGCGCCTGCTCGCGGAGGAAACCGTCGTGGACCTGTACGGTCGGCGCGCCTTGCTCATGCATGGTGACAGCCTGTGCACCGACGACCACGAGTACATGGCCTTCCGGGACATGGTGCGCAATTCCGACTGGCAGTCCGATTTTCTGGCCCGGCCGCTGGACAGGCGCCGGGTCGAGGCCGAAGCCGCACGCGAGCGCAGCCGTGAAAACGGGCGCACCAAGGCGCCCGAGATCACCGACGTTTCCCTTCCGGCCGTAGAGGACGCGATGCGCCGTCACGGTGTGACCCTGCTCATCCACGGCCATACCCACCGCCCGAAGATTCACGAATTCACGATGGATGGACAGCCGGCGCGGCGCGTTGTACTGGCGGACTGGTATGAAACGGGCGGGATGCTCCGGGTGACGCCCGGGGGGATACGGCTGGAGGCAATCGGGTAAGCACGAAAGGAAGTGCGAAGTGTGAATTGGGAAGTGTGAATTGGGAAGTGGGAATAAGAACCTGACCCCCACTTCACACTTCCCAATTCACACTTCCGACTTCAAAAGCGCCATCTCCGCCTCCGTAAACCCCGCCGCCCAGCGCGCCGCCTCGTGAAATGGCGGCCTGATGCGCCCCGGCATGTACTCGGCCACCAGCGCACCAAAGGTGGTATCCGGCTCCAGTCCCCGTTGACCGCACAGGTACCTGAACCACCGGGTGCCGATGGCCACGTGGCCGATTTCCTCACGCAGGATGACCCGGAGGATCTCCAGGGTCCGGGCATCGCCGGCTGCCCGGAGCCGTTCCATCATCCCCGGCGTGACGTCGAGCCCCCGGGCCTCCAGCACCCGGGGTACCAGCGCCATGCGCAGCAGCGGATCATGGGCGGTCTTCAGCGCCATGTCCCAGAGGCCGTCGTGGGCATCGAAATCACCGTAGACGTGGCCCAGATCCGACAGGCGCCGGCGCAGCATGAGAAAGTGCTGTGCCTCCTCGGCCGCCACCTGCAGCCAGTCGCCGTAGAACCCCCCGGGCAGACCGCGAAACCGGTAGACCGCATCCAGCGCCAGATTGATGGCATTGAACTCGATGTGCGCAATGGCGTGAACCAGCGCTGCCTGCCCCCGGGGCGTGGTGAGCTTGCGGCGCGGCACCTGCATGGGATCCACCAGCCGGGGCCGTCCGGGACGCCCGGGCACCGGCACCGCCCGCGGCGCGTCCGTTTGGCGCCGGGCTTTCACACTGCCCGCCCGCCAACGGGCGCGCAGCGCAGCGGCCATACGGCACTTG
>SKOF01000255.1 GCA_007120155.1 Thioalkalivibrio sp.
AGGACCGGGCTCCTACGGGGGGCAAGGCGTGTGTAGGAGCCCGGTCCTCCGGGCGAAACTGCCGTTGCCGACGAAGGTTCTCCATTCGAGACGTCGACGAACCTGTCTGAACCCCATGGTTGTCTTTTCGGGCTGGCCGGCCGTTGAACAATCCCGCGGCCCTTGATGCCGACCTGCCGGTGCGCCGCTTCTCCCGCGACGTTCACCGATGCTCCCTTTTTTTGGTACCTTACCCGGGTCAGGTCTGCCCGGCGCGTCCCATGTGCGTCTCACCCGAGTGACCGGTGGCAGCGGGCTGTTCAGGCCGCCCGGGCGCATACTTTATGTGAAGTTCGCACGGCCCGGCTCGCGGGCCGGCACGTAGAATGTGAACCTTTGTCAGCCGCCCCGTCGGCGGAGGTCCCGAGTGAAGTTCCTTGTGCTGTTTCTCCTGGTGATCCTCGCCGCCGGGTCCGCCCATGCCGACACCGCTTACATCAGCGACGATCTCAATGTGGCCATCCGCTCGGGCAAGACCTTCCAGCATCGCATCATGCGTTTCGTGCCCAGCGGTACGCCGGTGGAGGTGCTGCAGAGAGATGATGACGGCTACGTGCTGATCCGTACCCCGGAAGGCACCGAGGGTTGGCTCGAGGGGACGCAGCTGTCACGGCAACCCCACGCCAGGGACCGGTTGGCCCAGGCGGAGCGGCAGATGGATGGACTGCGCGATCGACTGGCACAGGTGGAGGACCGCGTCTCCACGCTTCGCGACGAGCGCGATCAGGCGCGTGCCCGTGTGCAGGAGACGGAGGCGGCGATCGAGGCCATGGTCACGGAGATGGAGACGCTGCGCGAGGCCGCTGCACGGCCGATGGAGATTGCACGGGAGAATGAACGGCTGCAGGACCTTGCGGATCAGTACCGGATGCGAGCCGAGGCCCTGGAGTCACGCATGGAGGAGCTGCGCCAGTCGGAACAGCGGCAGTGGTTCATGGCCGGTGCGGGCGTGGCCGTGGGCAGCGCGCTGCTGGGGATCATTCTCACGCGCATCCGCTGGCGCCGCCGAAACGACGGATGGGCATAGAGAGACCGGGGTGCAAGGTTCCCGGTTGAGGGGTGCGAGGCACAGACGGTCCGCGCTCAACTGGAGAGGCCGCAGGTGATGAGGCGGTGCTGCGCGCGTCGCGCGAGGTTGTTCCGGACCAGGCCGACGAGGGTGTCGACCGGGTTCATGATGTCCGTATCGCACGGCTGACCTGCCAGGGTCCGGGCACCGAGTCCGGCCAGGCGGGCCAGCTCCTCGTCCGTGAGTGCGTCCAGACTGAAACGTTCCCCGTAACGGGCCTCCAGGTACGCGAAGTATTCGCTCAACGGCGAGGGATTCCGGGCGTTTTTCATGGTACCTACCCATGTATCCATGGCTGGATTTTTTATGGCACGGGGTGCCCCGGGAGACAACGATCGGGTGACAGAAATGGGCAGTGGTCCCCGATTTTCTCCCTGGTCCTTGACGACGCGCACACTTCGGACCCGTGGAACACCCCGACCGGGTCCCCGGGCGGACCTCCTTGTATCTTGTGTCCTGCCTCTTGTATCGTGACGCCTGTATCTGCGCTTCATAGGAACCTTCCGTTCGGCTTCGGTTGCATTCGGCGGGTTCGCGTTGTCCGTGAATGCGCCACGGCGCCGGTCCGGGCCTGTCGGGTCCGGCGCGTTGCACCCCAAACCCAACAAGAACACGCCAACCGCGACCCCCATAGCCGATGCTGCTTGCCGTACTTTCGGGATTCCTGATTGCCGCCATCGCCCCCTGGGTCCACCGGTTCAGCGGTCGGCATAGTGGCTGGGTGCTGGCGGTCCTGCCCGGGGCCCTGTTCGTCTACTTCCTGGGTTTCATCCCCGAGATCGCCGACGGCGGCCAGGTGCGCTTCGTCTATCCCTGGGTGCCCGGGCTGGATATCCAGCTCTCGTTCCTGGTGGACGGGCTGTCCCTGCTGTTCGCGCTGCTGATCTCGGGCATCGGCTTCTTCATCGTCTCCTACGCGGGCCGCTACCTGGAGAAGCACCGGGATGTGGGGCGTTTCTATGTGCTGATCCTGGCCTTCATGGGCTCCATGCTGGGCCTGGTGCTGGCGGACAATCTGGTCGCCCTGTTCGTGTTCTGGGAGCTGACCAGCATCACTTCCTACCTGCTGATCGGTTACAACCACGAGGACGCCCGGGCACGTTATTGCGCGTTGCAGGGCCTGTTCGTCACCGTGGGCGGCGGGCTGGCTCTCCTGGCCGGCCTTGTCATGCTGGCCGTCGCCGGCGGAAGTTACGAACTCTCGGAGATCCTGGCCGGCGAAGGGCTGCAGGAGCACGCCTGGTACCTGCCCATCCTGCTGCTGGTGCTGGCGGGCGCGTTCACCAAGTCCGCCCAGGTGCCGTTTCATTTCTGGCTGCCCAATGCCATGGCGGCGCCCACGCCGGTCTCCGCGTACCTGCACTCCGCCACCATGGTCAAGGCAGGCGTGTATTTGCTTGCGCGTCTCAATCCGGGGCTGGGTGGCACGGACGAATGGCTGCTGATCCTGTCCCTGTTCGGCGGTGTGACCATGCTGACGGGTGTGTTCCTGGCGGCGCGCAGTACCGGCGTGAAGCAGGTGCTGGCCTATTCCACCGTCATGGCGCTGGGCACGCTCACCATGCTCATCGGTGTGGGCACGGAGACGGCCATCATCGCCGCGGTCACCTTTCTTATGGCGCACTCGCTCTACAAGGGGGCCCTGTTCCTGATCGCGGGCATCCTGGATCACGAGGCCGGCTGCAAGGATTTCCTGCAGACCGGGGGATTGCGCAGCGCCCTGCCGGTGACTACCTTTTTCGCCGCCATTGCGGCCCTCTCGCTGGGCGGCGTGATCCCCATGTTCGGCTTCATCGCCAAGGAACTGATGCTGGAGGCCGTGCTGGAGGCGCCGACGGTCTCCGGTGTGCTCACTGCCCTGGCGGTGGCCACCGCCATCCTCGGAGTGCTGGTGGCGGCCATCGTCGGCATCAAACCCTGGTTCGGTCCGCGCGTGCAGACGCCCAGGGAGCCCCACCACGAAGCGCCCCCGGCCATGCTGGCCGGCCCTGCGGTGCTGGGCACACTCGGTCTGCTCTTCGGACTGGCGCCCATGCTGCCGGAATGGGGCGTACTGGGTGCCGCGGCCGGTGCCGTGTACGGCGCGCCGCTGGACCCGAACCTGTCGCTCTGGCACGGCATCAACGCGCCGCTGATGATCAGCGCTGCCAGCCTCTTGCTGGGCCTGATGCTGTATTCGCAGTGGGATCGCTTCCGGGCCGCTTTCGCCTGGCTTGACGGAGTTGCCAACAGCATCGGACCCGAGCGCCAGTATGACCGGACCATGGCCGGTCTAGTCTGGACCGCCGACTGGCAGACGCGCGTGCTGCAGAACGGCTATCTGCGTTACTACCTGATGACGATCCTGATCATGACCCTCGTCATGGTCGGTGTCAGTGCAGAGCTTTACGGGATATCGGTCGGGGAACTGTCCTTCGCCGACATCCAGATCCAGGAGTGGACCGTGCTGGGCATGCTGCTGGCCGCGGCCGCCGTGGCGGTGGTGATCCGCTCACGGCTGGGGGCGGTGGCCTCGCTGGGCGCGGTGGGGTTTGGCGTTGCCCTGATCTATGTGTTGTTCAGCGCGCCGGATGTGGGCATCACCCAGGTGCTGGTGGAGACCCTCACGGTGCTGCTGCTGGTGCTCGTGCTGTTCCGTCTGCCCGGGTTTCTCAACCTGTCCTCGCCGCTGGTACGGGTGCGCGACGCGGTGATCGCCCTGTCGGTCGGCGGCATGATGACGCTGGTCATGTTGTCCACCCTGCACATGCGCGCCCACGACAGCATCTCCGCCTACCACGTGGCGGAGAGCATGCCCTCCGGGTACGGGCGCAACATCGTCAACGTGATCCTGGTGGACTTCCGCGCGCTGGATACACTGGGTGAGATCTTCGTGCTGGCGCTGGCCGCCGTGGGTGTCTACGCCATGATCAATCTGCGTGCGGAGGACCGGAAATGAGCACCATGCATTCCCTGATCCTGCGCACCGCCGGCAACTTCCTGCTGCCCCTGCTGCTGCTGTTTTCCATCTTCCTGCTCCTGCGCGGGCACGACGAACCGGGCGGCGGCTTCATCGGCGGGCTGGTGGCGGCATCGGCCATCGTGCTGAGCCTGTTCGCGATGGAGATCAAGTCCGCCAAGGCCGTGCTCTGGGTGGATCCCCGCCATGTGCTGGGCATCGGTATGACACTGGCCATCGTCTCCGCCATTCCTTCGGCATTCTTTGGTCAGCCCTTCTTCACCGCCCAGTGGCTCACCTTCGAGGTTCCCGCCATGGGCGAGATCAAGGTGGGCACGGTGCTGATGTTCGACATCGGGGTATATCTCGTGGTGATCGGGGCTGTGCTGACGATCATGCTGTCGCTGGCGGAGGCGGAGGACTGATTTGAAGTGGGAAGGGTGAATTTGGAAGTGGGAACGGAATTGCGAAGTGTGAATTGGGAAGTGGGAAGTGAATTGATGGGGGCAGGGAGGCTCCGGGGATATGGACGACTTGCAGGGCAGGACGAAGCGGCTGGCGCTTGAGGTAATCCGGTTGGTGGGGAGATTGCCGGGGTCCACGGAAGGCCGAATCATCGGCAGGCAGGTGCTGCGCTCGGCGACATCGGTGGGCGCGCACTATCGGGAATGCCGGCACAGTCGCTCCCGGGCGGAGTTCAGAAGCAAGCTGGGCC
>SKOF01000109.1 GCA_007120155.1 Thioalkalivibrio sp.
CCGTCGCAGCTCGCTTCTCGTGCCCTGACCCGAAGACATTGAAAGAAGGAGGTCTCAATCGAACGCTACAGCCAAACGTTGACAGGTCAATCCATATCAGGAGCCCGGTCCTCCGGGCGATATGCCAATTCATGGCCATCGCCCACGGGAGTGGGCTCCTACAACTGACCGGTCCTGTCGCAATACGGTACCGTGCCCCCGCGAAGGCGGACCCCCGGGCGATCGCCACTCACATCCGGGCTAGCCGTGGCATGAGGGCCCTTGTACAATGCGCTGCTTATGGGGCGGTAGCTCAGTTGGGAGAGCGCAGCAATCGCACTGCTGAGGTCGTGGGTTCGACTCCCATCCGCTCCACCAAATATTCACAAAATAAGGGGCTTGAGAGCCCCTTTTTTGTGTCGTTTGGCAACTGGGTGCCTGTCCGGCGAATCTGCCTCCCCGCCCTGAAAGCGTACAGGAGCAACACGTGACGGGACCCTACCGGCTCCACCGGGACTGCGGTCGGGTGCGGTGATCACCCGGCCATGGACGATCGGCATGGAATCATGTACTTTATGTACATCATTGTATTCCCTGGACATATTCCCAGGCCGCGTGTTCCAGACCACTGCCGCGGTGCGGCGGTTGATCGTCGTTAAAAGGGGTTGCGCCCGTGCCATCGAAGCCGTCCTTCATCCGCAGACTGCGCCTGCTGGGCTCCGGCACCAATGCCGTGGGCTGGACCGAGATCCTCGTATCCGCCCTGAGCGCCACGCTCGGGATTCTGCTGGTCTACGTGGTAAGCGTCTGGTTTCTTGAAGGTCTGGCGGTGCTTTTCGTGGCGGCTTCCATGGGATCCTCCGCGGTGCTGCTGTTCGCCGTACCCCATGGGAGCATGTCGCAGCCCTGGCCCCTGTTCGGCGGGCATCTGGTCTCCGGCCTGACCGGCGTGACCTGCGCCGTGCTGCTTCCCCAGCCGGCGCTCGCCGCGGCGCTGGCCGTGGGGCTCTCCATCGGGTTGATGCAACTGTTCCGTTGCGTCCATGCGCCCGGCGGGGCGACGGCGCTCGCCGCGGCCCTGGGCGGCAGCACTGTCTACGGCATGGGCTACCTCTTCGTGGTGGCACCGATCATGTTCAACGTGCTGATCCTGTTCACGGCCGCGGTGGTGGCCAACTACCCCTTCAAGTGGCGCCGCTATCCGGTCGCCCTGCTCTACCCTCATCACGAGGGGGAACCGCCGCAGACAGCACCGCGCGAGGAGGATCTCTCCTGGGCCATCGAGCAGATGAACGTCATCGT
This sequence comes from Thioalkalivibrio sp., assembly GCA_007120155.1. Lineage (GTDB taxonomy): Bacteria > Pseudomonadota > Gammaproteobacteria > Ectothiorhodospirales > Ectothiorhodospiraceae > Thioalkalivibrio_A. Next base: position 1,282 of record SKOF01000109.1, read on the forward strand.
CGACGTAACTGCGGAGGAACTCCACGAGATCGCGGAACGGGCCTTGGCCCACGCCCGGAAAGGCCAGTCCGAAAGCGTCACGCTGCGCCTGGGTCCGCGCCTGGTACGTGCCCACCGTCCGGGGGAGGTCCCGCCCGATCAGGCACCCAATGCGGGGGCCGAGGCCGAGTCTCCGGTGGTGAGCCTGAAGCTCGTCCCGCAGGATGCACCTTCCGATCCCGACGACTCACGGTCCTGAGCCCGGCTGCCCGCCGACCGCCCGGGCGACCTCCGCTTCCAGATCGGACAGGGCCCGTGAGAAGGCCCGCGACATGGCCATCACCCTGTCCTGTGCCGCATCCGATGTAACCCGCTCGCTGGCCTCGACACGTGTGCTCAGCCGCACGTCCCGTTCCGGCCGCGCCCCGGCGGTCAGATGAGCGCGGACGGTCACGTGTGCCGCCGGGTCACCGGAATCCCGCAGGTCCCAGTAGAGGCGCGTCACCGACAGGTCGAGCCGGTAATCCGCGGTGCCGGACAGCGCGGGAGGCACGACTTCCCGGAACACCCCGCTCTCCTGAAACCACTCGGTGGCCACCCGGGACACCTGGTCCCGGGGACTGGTCAGCCAGAGATGATAGAAGTCGCTCTCGTATCGCTGCGCCTCCAGCTGGTAGACAAAGGCACGGCTTTCGAACTCGGGGGAGACGCGCACGGGCCCGAGCACCAGTGTGGGCCCATCCGCGCCGCGCGCCGTGGCTGCGGTACGTTGTACATCCAGGATAAAGTGCTGCCTCTCCGGCACGGGGCGCTGCAGATCCACGGCAATGGAACAGGCACCCATGGAAAGGGCCGTCAGCACAAATCCCGTGATACGGAACCAGGATCGCGCCCCGGTCATCGGGCCGGATCCTCGCTGCGCACCGGCGGGCTGCCCAGCAGAATCCCGGGATACATGGCCGCTTCCTCGCTCAGGTTTCGCAACCGCTCGGACATGACCCGCAGGTTGTCCAGGATGGTGACCAGATCGTGCTCGTGGCCCTGCATGGTCCCCTCCAGTCCGGTCGCCGTACGTTCGATACTCTCCATGGCGCGCTCCAGCGCATCCATGCTTTCGTCGAAACGCGGACTCTCGGAAAGTGCGCGCAGGTTTGCCGCCGCCACACCCAGGTCCCTTGGCACATCGGCCAACAGGGGCGACGACAAGAGATCGTCGAGGCGGCGGACGGCGGCCCGGGAGCCGGTCAGCACGGCGATCAGCTCCTCGTTGATGCGCGAGACCTCCAGGGCACCGATCGCCGTTTCCAGGCTGCCGAGCACCCGGTTCAGATTATCCACCACCCCCTCCACGTCCAGTTGATCCAGGCGCCGGCCGATACGATCGGCGTACTCGATGAACTGGGTCACGGTACCCGGCGCGGACGGCACATAGATGTTCTCCGGCACCCAGTCGATGGTGACCGGAATCTGCATCGCCGGATCCATGAAATCCAGCTCCAGGAAATTGATCCCCGTCACGCCCTGCGGGGTCATGCGCACCCGCAGGCCCCGGTCGACCATGGTCTGAACCATCTCGGGCGTGGGCAACCGCCCGCTCGCGCCGATCCGGTCCGCCCGGATCACGGCCTCGACCATCACGTACTGGTATCGCTCGGTGACAGGCAGATCCTGCTGATAATGTCCGTGGGTAAAACCGATCCGGCTGACCTCGCCGATGGTCACGCCGCGCAGCTTGACCGGGGCCCCCACATCGAGGCCCTGGACGGATCCGTCGAAGTAGGTCTCCATGATCACACTGGGGCGGAAGAGATTGCCGATACCGAGCAGCAGCAGGACCAGAATGCCGGTGCCCAGGGCGGTCACGATGAACAATCCCAGACGGAAATAACCGGCCCGGGTCTTCATGCGGACTGCCCCTTAACGAACCGGTCCAGGCGCTTCATGCCGCCTCCGATGCCTGGCGGTTGAAGAAGCGCCGGACCCGGGGATGGCGGGCATGTTCACGCAGCCAGCCGGGTTCCCCCTCGGCGATGATGCCCCGGCTTTCCGGATCCAGCATGATCACCCGATCGGCGATGATATGGACGCTGGCCATCTCGTGACTGACCACCACGAAGGTCATACCCAGGGTCGAAGACAGCCGCAGGATCAGCTGATCCAGATCGGCGGATGTAACCGGATCCAGTCCCGCGGACGGCTCGTCGAGAAACAGCACCATGGGATCCAGGGCCATGGCCCTCGCGATGGCGGCCCGTTTCTGCATGCCGCCGGACAATTCCGAAGGCAGATGATTCTCGAAGCCTGACAGACCCACCAGACGCAGCTTCATGCGCGCCACCAGTTCCCGGGCATCGTGGTCGAGCCGCGTATGCGCCTCCAGCGGCAGACAGATGTTTTCCAGCAGGGACATGGAGCCGAACAGGGCGCCCGATTGATAGGCCACCCCGATCTTGCGCAACAGGGCCATGCGTACTTCACCGTGGGCGGCCGCCATGTCCTGTCCGTCGATGATGATCCGGCCGGACATGGGCTCGTACAGGCCGATCATGTGCTTGAGGAGCGTACTCTTGCCGCTGCCGGAACCACCCAGTATCACGAACACCTCGCCGCGCCTGACACCGAAACTCAGATGCTCCAGCAGGGGAACGCCATCGAACCCCACGGTCAGATCCTGCACCCGGATGATGTCGTCCGACGGATTCCCGTCAGAACCCTCCGGCACCTGTATGTCAGCCAAGGACGCAGTCATCAGATCCCCAGGTGGAAGTACATCACGGCGAACAGGCCGTCCGCCATGACGATAAGAATGATAGCACTCACCACGGCCCGGGTTGTGGAGATCCCCACGGCGGCGGCACCGCTGCGTGTCTCGAGTCCGCGCAGACAACCGACGCCCGCCACCAGAAATCCGAACACCGTGGCCTTGAAAAGCCCGCCCAGGAAATCACCCAGCGAAACCGCATTGGTCACCTGATTGAAATACGTCACCAGCGGGACGTCGAAGGTCAGCATCACGATCGCACCGCCCACGAGTCCCACGAGATCCGCCACGATGGTCAGCAGGGGCATCACCGCGACGGCCGCAAGTACCCGGGTCACCACCAGGAAACGTACCGGATCCAGCCCCATGGTGGTCAACGCGTTGATCTCCTCGTTGACCTTCATGGTACCGATCTCCGCGGCAAATGCGGCGCCGGAACGGCCGGCCAGGATGATCGCGGTCATGAGCGGCCCAAGCTCGCGGAACAACGACAGGGCCACCAGATTGGCCACGAAGATCTCGGCGCCGAACTGGCGCATGGCCACCGCCGACTGATAGGCCAGGATCACCCCCATGAGGAAGGCGATGAGCATGACGATGGGCAGCGCGTTGGCACCCGCCTCCTGGGCGATGTCCAGGGCGTCGCGCCAGCGAACCTGCCGGGGATGACGCGCCGCATGAACCAGGGCGGCGGTGGCCTCGCCGATGAACGCCACCTGCTGGTGGAGGTGAAG
>SKOF01000304.1 GCA_007120155.1 Thioalkalivibrio sp.
AATGCGGGTTCCGGCTCGGAAAAGCGTGGAATTGTACATCAAATAGCCCCCTGCGACTAAGGCTCGGGGGCAGTTCAAAGTTCAAGGTTCAAGGTTCAAGGTTCAAGGTTCAAGACTGGACGGCCGTGCAAAACATCTGCCTTGAACCTTGAACCTTGAACTTTGAACTTTGAACTTTGAACTCAGCCATCCTCCACGTGCTCGATCACGAGTTGTGGACTGACGAGGCCGCGGAATTCGTTGACCTCCAGGCGATAGGCAAGCCGCACACGGTCGCGATTCTCCGGCCAGTCGTTCCAGTCCACGTTGAAGGCGATGCCCGTGACGGGCGGGGCATCGGATGCAGCGCGCAATTGCAGGCGAAGGTGACGCTCGCCCAGTACGCGCCGCTCCAGCACGCGGAACTCGCCGTCGAACACCGGCGCCGGAAACCCCTGTCCCCAGGGCCCCGCATCCCGCAGTAGAGCGGCGGTCTTCAGGTTGATCTGGTGAGCAGCCAGTTCACCATCACTATGGATCACCCCTTCCAGATCCTCCGGTGCCACCTGCTCTGCCACGATCCGGTCGAAGGCCTCGCCGAAGGCCTCCAGGTGGGCAAGCGGCAGGCTCAGACCCGCCGCCATGGCATGGCCGCCGAATCGGGTGACAAGCCCCGGATTGCGCGCGGCCACCGCGTCCAGGGCATCGCGGATATGGAGCCCGGGTATGGACCTGGCGGAACCCTTCACCTGCCCGTCGTCCGCATCGGCAAAGGCGATCACCGGGCGGTGCAGGCGTTCCTTGATGCGCGCGGCCAGGATACCGATCACGCCCTGGTGCCACCCGGGTTCATACAGGCAGATCCCGTGGCGTTGGCCCCAGTCTTCCACCGGCTGATGGGCCAGGATCGCCAGCGCCTCGGCCTGCATCTGCGCCTCGATCTCGCGCCGGTCCCGATTGAGCTCGTCCAGGGCGGCCGCCAGGGCACGGGCCTCGATCGGGTCGTCACTCAGCAGGCAACGGATGCCCAGCGCCATGTCGTCCAGCCGGCCCGCTGCGTTGAGCCGGGGTCCGGCGGCGAAACCCAGGTCCGTGGCCACCGTGCTCCCGGGACTGCGATTGGCCACCTCCAGCAACGCGGAAATTCCCGGGACGGTGGCCCCCGCACGGATACGGCGCAGACCCTGTTCCACCAGGATGCGGTTGTTGTGATCCAGGGGCACCACGTCGGCCACGGTCCCCAGGGCCACCAGGTCCAGCAGGTCCGCCAGGTTGGGTTCGGCGATGCCCCGGTGCGCGAACCAGCCGGTTTCGCGCAGCCGCGCGCGCAAGGCGAGCATCACGTAGAAGATCACCCCCACCCCGGCCAGGTGCTTGCTCGGGAAGGGATCGCCGGGCAGATTCGGATTGACCATGGCGTCCGCCTCCGGCAGCACGGCGCCCGGCAGGTGATGGTCCGTCACCACCACCGACATGCCGGCGGCGCGTGCCGCGGCCACACCGTCCACGCTTGAGACCCCGTTGTCCACCGTCACCAGCACCCGGGCATTCAGAGGCGCGAGTACCGAGACGATCCCGGGTGTCAGGCCGTAGCCGTACTCGAAGCGATTGGGCACCCGAAAATGCACATCCCGCCCGCCCATCGCGGTCAGGGCCCGAAGGGCGACGGCGGTGCTGGTGGCCCCGTCGGCGTCGAAATCACCCACCACCACAATGCGCTCGTCCCGGCGCAACGCCCGTTCCAGGCAATCCACGGCCCGCTCGATGCCGGAGAGCAGTTGCGGGGCCGCCAGTCCCGCCAATCCGTACTCGCACTGTGCAGGATCCACGACTCCGCGCAGGGCAAGCACGCGGCCCAGCACGTCTTCGGGCAGCGCGACACCGGCGGGCGGCGTTCTCCGCCTGATGCTTCTCGGGGCCTTCATGGCGCAAACGCCGCCAACGGCCGTGCCCGCCGCCACAGGCGCCAGCGCGCGCCGGGCACGAGATCGAACACGGGCCCGCAGGTGCTGTATACCCTCAGATGCCTCAGGGCGGACGAACCCAGGGCCCGGCGCAAGGGCGCAAACCAGGCGGCCTCGAGACCTTCCATGCCGGCCTGCCATGCTTCCAGATCATCGCGGGCCACATCGCCGGACAGCGTATCCAGACAGACCAGGCGGGTGCCGCCTCCGGCCAGTACCGTTTCGGCGGTGTCCGGCAGGGGCGCGACCGACAGGTCCGCACACCGGGCAAGCCCCGCGACCAGCGGGTCGTCGCCGTAGATCCGGGAGAACGGCGCATGCACTGTGCCGGGAAGCCCGCCGGCACCCCAGGGCCATACACTGTTCACCGTGGGCAGGCCCCGCGCTTCCCGGGCCCGGTTCTCGGGCGCATCGAACAGGAGCATCTGCAGTTCATTGAGTCGCCGATGCCAGAACCGGGCATCCCCGCCAGCAGGCAGAAAGGCATTGATCGGGCGGCCCGACACCCGGGACAGGCTGACCGTGTCGGGTGTCGGCATGGATTCAGGCAGACACAGATGCCAGCGATCCGCGGTGGTGGCTTCGACCTGCAACGCGTCGTCCGCAAGATAGGCATTGATACGGCCCACCAGCGCCCGGGCTTCCTCTGTCTGGAGATGCAGTTGCCCCGGATCGGTCAGCACCAGGTCCTTCATGCCCGCTTCCAGATGCACCGGATCCATGCACATCCATCGCCCGGGGTCCCGCCGACCTGTCAGGGCCAGGCGCCTCAGTGCCCCGGCCGGCACGGGGCCGTGGACACCGAACAACGCGCACAGCACCGCCTCCACGCCGGCGCCCTGCTCCTGTTCCGCATCAGCCCGGGCAAGCAGCCATTCAAGCGCCGGGTAATGCCCCACGTCACCAAAATCCGCCTGCCATCCGGCAACACGGTCGAGCAGGCCGGGAACCACCAGGTACAGCACCGAAGGTGCGCGTTCCGGCATGGCACTCAGCCGCCGCGCCGGTCCGTCGGTTCGTCCGCCGAGTAGCTTTCATAGGGAAAGCGAACATGCCCGTAGCGGATCACTAGGACCGCAATGGCCAGCAACAGCACACCCAGCGTCACACCCACCACCTGCCAGAAATCCATGCCCTTCATGTCCAGGATCAGATATCGGGCCAGGGCCACGATCGCGATGTAGATCGGCATGCGCACCGGCAGTTGCCCGGACCGGAGATAGACACCCACCATGGCAAGTACTTCCAGGTAGATAAACAGCAGCAGCAGGTCCGCCAGGCGCACCTCCAGTCGCTCGACCATCACCAGGACCTCCTGGATGATGGCAATTCCCGTGGCGACCGCTATGGTCGCAAGTGCTGCGTACTCCATCAGCTTCAGTGACCTGAGGCCTGCTGTACGGACGGTCGTGGGCATGGGAGGCCCTCCTCGCGGGACCGGAGCGGTGCTTGGTGGTCATTGTACCCGCTCCCGACAGCCTGTGGCCGGGAAGCAACAAGATCCACTCCGTCAGAGTGGATCTGGCAGAGCCGGCCTCAGCGTACGGTATGGCGGCGGAATTAACAGGTGGGCACGAAAGGACCCAACGGTCCGGACATGGGCAGATGAAGACGAAGCCCCCGGCCAGTCTCAAACTTCGTCATCGGACCTGGATCGCGCCGCCCGGGCGGACACGGCGGTGGTGTATACATCGAACCCCCAGGCCACGACCCCCACCACGACTATCATAACGCCGAGGATCGGTGAAACCGTCATGACCAGCGCACCCGCGATCATGATCGCCCAGATCACGATCCTGCTCTTCAGAAATCCCATCGGTTGAACTCCCCTGACTGCAAAGGCCGGCATCCGTTGGCGAAGGGCCGTGGCGTGCCGGTGTAAGGGTCTCCCGGGAAGGCATTACTCGGCGCTTCGCGGGCACGCGCCGATCCTACCCGGATTGTATCAGGGCCGGCAAACCGCAATGCCAGGCACCGGCCAACCGGTACCCTCGAGGTATCTTCGGGCGCATCGGCTTCGGGGAACTTACATGCGGCACGCACGATTGCATGCCTGAAGAAGCGGGGACGTACGGATCGGGTCAAGCGGAGATGGCGGCAGACTGCCCCGTCCATGGGGATACTTCCTCGAATATCGTCGACCGGCTTTCAAGTGTCTGGTCGGGGCGAGAGGATTTGAACCTCCGACCACCTGCACCCCATGCAGGTGCGCTACCAGGCTGCGCTACGCCCCGAGGGTTGCGAAGGATAGCCGATCCTGCCGCGGAAGGAAAGCTGCCGGGCGATCGGCGGGTCGAACCGGTGGCACCGGATCGCCGGATACCGGGAAGCTGATGGGTTGCCGCTGCGCCCACGCCCCGGAAACGTCACTCCTACCGCTTGAGCAACTGTAGGATCTCTTCCAGTTCCATACGCATCTGGCGCATGATCTGCTGGCTCTGGCTGGTGTCTTCGCGGGCCTCCTGGCCCGCCAGCTTCTGCCGCGCGCCACCAATGGTGTAACCCTGCTCGTAGAGCAGACTTCGGATCTGCCGGATCAGGATCACGTCATGACGCTGGTAGTAGCGGCGGTTTCCGCGCCGCTTGACCGGCTTCAGGGAGGGAAATTCCTGTTCCCAGTAGCGCAGCACGTGAGGCTTCACCCCACACAGCTCGCTGACCTCGCCGATGGTGAAATAGCGCTTGCCGGGTATGGCCGGCAGCTCGCTGTTATTCCCCGCTTCCAACATAGGCTTCGACCCGCGCTTTGAGTTTTTGTCCCGGGCGGAAAGTCACCACCCGGCGC
>SKOF01000017.1 GCA_007120155.1 Thioalkalivibrio sp.
ACCTCAAGGCGGGGCTCGCCGGTGCCCTGCAGCGCATGGATCTGGTCACGCGGGAGGAGTACGAGGTGCAGGCGAAACTCCTGGCCCGCAGCCGGGAGCGGCTGCAGGAACTGGAGGCCCGCGTTGTCGCCCTGGAACAAGCGCTCTGGGCCGCGCGCGCCAGGGGTTCACAGGGAACGTCACCGCCCGGGGAATAAACCCCGCCAACCCCGCATCTTCCTTGACAGGGTCCAGGGAAGGACTATGAGGACAGGGTCGGGAATTTAGAATTTGTCTAAGTTCTTCGGCCTGCCATGTCGTGCTTGAGCACCTGAGACGCGGACACCCGGGCGGCTGTTGCCGGCGCCCGATTCACCGTCCGCGTGACACATCGATAACGATGCCGGAGGGGTAGGAACATGAAAACAACGGATAACGGCACCTGGGAATGGCTGCGGAGCTACACCCGCGACCATGGCGCGAGCCCCCAGGATCTGGAAATCTTCGACGAGGTATCGTCCCGTCGCCAGTTCTTCGGCCAGGTGGGCAAGGGGGGCGCCGCCCTCGCCCTGCTCGGCTTCGGCGCCGGTACGGAAGCGGCCCTGCAGGGTCTGTTCGGCCGGGGCATGATTCCTGCCGCATGGGCCAACGAGGGCGTGGACATCACCGATGACGAGGCCAAAAAGGTATTGGCGGATGCGGGCAAGGAAGGTCTGATCGTTTATAACGAACGGCCCCTCAACGCCGAAACCCCCGCGCACCTGATGGGCGATGCGGTTACGCCCGTCAAACGCCATTTCATCCGCAACAACGACCGGGTCTCCGAACGCGCCCTGAGAAAGGATCCGCAGGGATGGAAACTGGAGATCGAAGGCGAGGTCAACAACAAGGTCTCCTTCACGCTGGACCAGCTCCAGGGCATGAATACGGTCACCTACCGCCTGCCCATCGAGTGCGGCGGCAACGGGCGCGCTTACTTCGACCCACCGCCCCGCGGCAACCAGTGGAAGAACGGCGCCATCGGCAACTCCGAATGGACCGGCGTACCCCTGAGGGAACTGCTCAACGCCGCGGGCCTGAAGAGCAGCGCCGTGTATACCGGCCACTACGGCGAGGAGCCGATCCTCGGCGACCGCCCGCCCTTCTCCCGCGGCATCCCCATCGACAAGGCGATGGAGGAGCACACCCTGGTCGCGTTCAAGATGAACGGTGAGGACATCCCGGCGGTCCACGGCTACCCCGTGCGCCTCGTGGTGCCAGGCTGGTATGGCAGCACGTCCCACAAGTGGCTCAACAGGATCGTGATCCGCGACCGGGAACACGACGGACGCGGCATGACCGGCTATTCCTACCGCGTGCCCAAGTACCCCGTGGCCCCCGGCGCCCGCCCGCCCGAAGAGGACATGGTCGTGGGCGGTCCGTGGCGCATCAAGTCGGTGATCACCGGCCCCGCTGCCGACAGCGAGTTCCGGGTGGGTCAGTCCATCAAGGTCACCGGGCACGCCTGGGCCGGGGAGGACTCGGTCAAGGAGATGTGGGTGTCCACGGACTTCGGCCTGAACTGGACGAAGGCCAAACTGGGCAGCCCCGCCAACAAGTACTCCTGGCAGCAGTGGGAGACGGAGCTGAGCTTCGACGGTCGGGGCTACTACGAGATCTGGGCCCGGGGTGTCGACACCCAGGGCAACACCCAGCCCATCGTTCAGCCCTGGAACCCCCGCGGATACGACGGCAACCTGGTGCATCGCATCCCGGTGATGATCCAGGCCTGAGCGAACCGAATCCCCTTTCAGGCCCGGTAACACGGCGGCCCGCACAGCGGGCCGCCGTCATGTGGGCCAACACCCCAGATGAGGAAACCCGCAAGATGCTCAAGCGACGCCATCTCCCCCTGTGGCTGACCACTCCGGCTGTCCTGGCCGCATGGCTGGTGGCCTCCACCGTTCCGCAAGGGGGCATCATCACCCATGCCCACGCGGACGAAATGTCTCCCAAACAGCTGTTCCAGGTACACTGCGCGGCCTGCCACACTATCGAGCTGCCCATGACCCAGCGCCTGGCCCGCCATGACTGGGAATGGGTTCTCGACGACATGGAGGACTACGGCATGACCTGGCTCACAGACGAGCAACGCGAGCAGATCGTGGATTACCTGACCGAGAACTACGGGCGCGACACGCCGCGCTAGCGGAAGTCGGAGCTTCTCTTGAAAACGAAAGCAGACACCCCGGTGTCTGCTTTTTTTACATCCAGCACCGGTATACGCCGCCGGCGCATGCGTCCCCGGTCCGCCCTGATCCCGCCTTTCGCGCCGGGGTGGCGCTTCGGCAGGGCCGCAACGCCTCAGGCGTCGCGCCGATACCACTGCGCCTCGTCGCCTTCCCCCGGATCGCCCGGACGCACCACGTAGGAGCGCTGCTGCCCCGATTCGAAATAGGTGCGTGTCATCAGCTCGCTCAGCACCCCGGTGGTAATCAGCTGCACCGATACCAGCATGCACATCACACCCACAAACAGCAGCGGACGGGTACCGATGTCCGAGCCCATGAAGACCTTGATCACGAACAGGTAACCCAGGATCACGGAACCGATGGCGCCGAACACCAGGCCGATGGAACCGAAGAAATGCCCGGGCCGCGCCTTGAAGCGCATGAAGAAATAGACCGACAACAGGTCAAGGATCACGCGGAAGGTGCGGGAGATGCCGTACTTGGACGTGCCGTGGGCGCGGGCATGGTGCTGCACCACGTGTTCACGTATCCGCCGGGGGGAGGTCTGGGTGGCGAACCAGGCCGGGATGAACCGGTGCATCTCCCCGTACAGGCGCACCCCCTTGAGCACGTGGGCGCGAAACACCTTCAGGCTGCAGCCGTAATCGTGCAGGTTTACACCCGTAATGGACCGGATCAGCCTGTTGGCGATGCGTGACGGGATCTTGCGCCGCCAGAAGTCATCCTGGCGGTTCTTGCGCCAGCCCGCCACCATGTCCAGGTCCTCGTCGACCAGGCGCTGCACCATGTCGGGGATGTCAGCCGGGTCGTTCTGCAGATCGCCATCGAGCAGCGCCACCACGCTGCCCCGGGCGCAATCGATGCCCGCCTGCATGGCGGCGGTCTGGCCGAAGTTGCGCTGCAGGGTGAGCACCCGCACATGAGGGCCGAACCGCTCGCGCTGCGCGCGCATATGTTCGTTGGTGGCATCCGCGCTGCCGTCGTCCACGAGGACGATCTCCCAGGGGTGGGGATAATCGCCCAGGACCTCGTGGATCCGCACCAGCATGGGCGCGACGTTCTCCTCCTCGTTGTACATGGGCACCACCAGCGAAAGACTCAGGCCGGCGGCCGTCCCCGGCGTCCGGGGCATCTCGTTCTTCGCGGGCGTGTCGGTTGCGCTCATGGGCATGCATTCTAGCCGTTTTGGAGGGTATCGCGCCCGCCGGGCAGGGCGAACGCCAGCAGGCCACCGAACACCGCCGAGCCCAGCAGGAACAGGTGCAGGTTCACGGCCGCGGCCAGGGCGGCATCGGCGCTCACACCGAAGGGCAGCAGTGCCGCCACCACGCCGGCTTCATAGGTGCCCGCCCCGGCCACACCGTGGACGGGCAGCACGCTGGTGAGATCGCCGGCAATCACCGCGAGCCATGCCGCCGCACCGGGGACCTCCAGGAACACCCCGAGCACCCACACGAACACCGCCAACTTCAGGAGCCAGTTGGCGAACGTCCAGACCCAGGCGCGCCAGAACGCACGGGGGGAGTCGGGCAGCGCATCGAAGGCCCGGTACAGCAGCGCGCGCACGCGCCCCCCCTGCGGGTCCCCAAGCCGGTCGCGAAGCTCCGGCGCGAGCCGCTGCGCCACGGGAAGCAGGGCGAGCCACACCGCGGCGCCGGACAAGGCCGCCCATGGCCCCAGCAGGGGCGCGCCCGCCGCAACCCAGGCGAACAGACCCAGGGTGTGCAGATCCATGAGCCGGAACCAGAGCAGCACGGGCACCGAATGGGTGGGCGGCACCTGGAAGTGGCGCGCCATGAGTACGGGAAAGCTCAGCTCCCCGGTGCGCATGGGCAGCAGATTGTTAAGCAGATTGTGCACCAGCGTGAGACGCAGGCAGACGAGAAAGCGCCCGCGCATGCCGTGGCGATAATAGTCGTAGACACGCAGCGCGCGCAGCCAGTAGGTGAACAGGGTCAGCGCCACGGCGGCGGAAATGCCCGGCAGCGCCACATCACGCCACGGCGACAGCAGCGCGCGCCAGCCGAACCAGGCCTCCACGAGCACCAGGAAGGCTATGAAGATGACGGCGGAAAGCAGTGATCGCAGGTTCGGCATGGCGATAGGCGCGCCGCACTGGTGGGGGCGGGTACGGACGGTTAGACTGTGCCACTTTCCAGAAAGGCCCCGGCATGACCCACATAGATCCCGGCGGGCACGGCCTGCGGACAGTCCCGGAGCGTTGGCTTGGCGTGGCGCTGGGCCTCGCGGTGTTTGCCGCGTTCTTTTTCAATCTGCACGGTTTCCCGCTGTTCGACCTGGACGAGGGCGCATTCAGCGAGGCGACCCGCGACATGCTGGCGCGGGGAGACTACATCGCCACCTACCTGTATGGCGAGCCGCGCTATGATAAGCCCATCCTCATCTACTGGCTACAGGCGGCCTCGGTCAGCCTGTTCGGGCTGAACGAGTTCGCCCTGCGCCTGCCCTCGGCGCTGGCCGCCACGGGCTGGATGCTCGCGCTCTACGCGTTCGCG
>SKOF01000195.1 GCA_007120155.1 Thioalkalivibrio sp.
GTTTGCCGTGTGTCGAGAAAGTATCTTGGTGTCAACCGAGAAACTACGCTCAGTGATGGGGCTGTACCAGATCTCATGATCGCCTTTTCCTTGACGTACGAAGTAACACCCCGCATCGCGCAGAACGCGTTTTAGGTCCGGGGTTAAACTACCCCCCCATCAGCTCGCCAGACGCACGCTATCGTGGCGCTCCGCAATGACATCAAACGGCAGTTCATCGTTTTCTGTCTGCGGGGTGATGCCGTTGGCTTCCAGTAGTTCGGGGATGAGTACGCGCAGCTTCTCAGTGAGGGCTTCGATGGTATCCGCTTCTGTCACCAGGCCCGGCACATCTTCGCTTTCTGCGGTCCAGACCTTTGCATCCGGATCCCACAAGGCATTGATGCGAATGACGGCAGCCATATCAGAGCCTCGGGTTACGCGGTTATCGAAAAAATCATAGCCAATTATGAGGACGGCATTACGCGCAACGCAATATCCCGCATCCCTGTCTGGCTGAGTCCGACCGGCCTCACCTGGTGAGGTGAAGGCGGCCCAAGACCGGGGATAGCAGACGAAGATAGCTCTCCGCTAACGGCCAGCAGGCCATAGCGGTGATCTGCACACCCGTTGCGCCCCATAACCTGCCAATCCCCGCCAAACTCTCGTAAGTCCTTGATTATTGGCGCCCCGATCAGGATTCGAACCTGAGACCTTCCCCTTAGGAGGGGGACGCTCTATCCAGCTGAGCTATCGGGGCGGCGGGGAGAACGCCGCACAGGATACGGGATACAGGTTGCGCGAGGGAAGAGCGGGCGCCGGCATGTGCCGCCCGCCGCTTACAGCGGGCGTGCTGTTTCGGACGTCCGACGAGGGCAAAAACGTGGCTCGGGCCCGCCTGCGGCCGGGATGCCGCAGGCGGGCCCGAGTAAGGTGTGCTCAGTCGCCCGAGCCCGGGGGACCGGCGTGTTCGGGCGGTCCCGCATGATCAGGCGGTCCGCCATTGTTCGGCGGCCCGGCGTGAGGCGGAGGACCGCCCACGTCACTCACCACCTGGTCATTCATGCCCAGGGTAATGGCCACGATACGATCCGCCTCGAAGTAGCTCTCGCCCTGTTCGCCCTGGGCGATGATGCGCACCCGGTCGAAGTCACCCAGGTCGGCGAGGGCCCCCTCGGACACCCGGCCCTGCCCGCTGATCACGAGCTGGCCGCCCTCCTTGAGCTGGATCCAGTGAACTTCACCGTTCACGTCCACCTGCAGGGTATCGTCGTTCTCCACGGCGATCAGTTCTCCCCTGATATTCGTGGGAGACGCGCCGAAAGCCCCGCCGTTACCGTCATCGTCATCATCACCCCGCAGAATCACCAGCGTCGCCGGGATCGGATTCGAGGGACCGCCGACGATGCCCATGAGAGTCAGGCCCTGGCCGTCCATGATCGCCTCGGCGCCCAACGGCTGACCCCGGTTGTCGACCACGGGGGTCTCCGGCGCCAGGGCCACCGTGCGCCCGTTGCGCAGCACGAAGTGACCGTTCTCGTCCACGGGCCCGCCGGCTGCGCCGCCACGCGTGCCCACCGTCGGGCGGGTGCCCATGGTGATGCTCAGCACCTCCAGCACTCGGCGGCCATCCTCCGGATCCCGTTCAAGCAGGCCCATGGCGATGAGGCGCGCGCCTTCCGCCAGGGCATCGGGACCGACCAGGGCGCCGGTGTTATCGAACACGGGGCTGTCCTCGTTCAACGAGAGACGCACGCAGGCCGTCTCGGCGGCCGATGTGGAGGGGCAGACCAGCACGCGGTCTTCCTCCGGCAGCCGCACCAGGCCGCTGACGCCCAGGAGCGGCGCATCTTCCCCGGCGGTCTCCATCTCCTCTTCGTCGACGGCCACCGGCAGCCCGTTCTCTTCCTCTTCGCCGTTTCCGTTCTCGCCGTTGCCCTCGTCCTCCTCGAAGACGCGGACGAACACGACCGGACGGAAGATCAGGTTTCCGGTGCCGGTCTCCGTGATCAACAGCGAATTCCGGGCGTCGAGATCAAGCTCCAGATAGAGCGTCTGATCCTCGGCCACGGTGAGCGGCTCCTTCGGCAAAAGGTCGATCTTGCCGCTCGGCAACGTGGCGAACACGCTGCTCGGCGGTTCGGTTCCGTTATCGACGAGTTCGACCTGGGAGATGAACAGGCGAACCTTCTCGTAGTCGTCGATCGGTACCTCTTCCGCGACGACGAACAGATCCGCGTAGTCGCGCAACTGCAGGATATCGATGGTCTCTTCGCCTTCGAACAGGACGACCTGTTCCGCATCGGAGGCGTCCTCGCGAGGCAGCAGCACGATACCGGTGATCGTGACATGGATCTCGTCGTAGAGAAGGGTCGGCGCGTCGGTGATCAGCACTCCCACGTTACCGGTGGGACCGGTCGTGTCATTGCTGCCTGTACCCGAGCCTCCGCCACAGGCGCCGAGCAGCAGCGAGAGGCCCATGACCAGGGCCGCGGTGACGTATGTGAATCGGGATGTCGGGAAGTTCATGATTGCCCCCTGCACGATGATTGTGTCCAAGCCGTTCCGGCAAGGCTCTCGGCTTTCTGCGCGACTCCGAGGTTCTTCCGGGGTCGCGATCGTCGGCCGTCAGGCTATCGGGCTCCCTGGGGTTCAACGTTGTCCGCCATCACATTCCCGGGCATCCGGCGATGGGTTCGGGGACGAATGGCACCCGGTATCCGATGGGCTGCGCTCAGTTGTCCCGAAATGCCGGACTCGTGGCATCATGAGATCGTTTACGCATCCCGGGCGGCATGAGGAAGAGATGAGATGAAGGTCACGGAACGCTTCGAGATCGGGGACCCGCTGGGCCGGGAGGCCCGGACCCTCCGGGCCGGCACCTACAACCGCGCGCAGTTGCTGCTGGCCCGAAGCGGCGAGCCGGCGCTCTTTGTCCCCATCCGCAGCATGCAGTACCTGGCCGTGATCGAGCCCCGGGAATTCATCTTCGTGGACGGTTTCGGTTCTCGCACGGTGGAACTGCTGTGGCGCGGGTTCCGGCCCGGAGAGCGTGAATCCCTGGACGACCCGGTGCCCTTCGAGATGGTGTACTTCCGCCCAGGCGCCCCGGACCTGATGCGCCGCCTGCACACCGAGTTCCCCCGCGCCCTCCAGCTTCTGGCCGAACGCCGGGAAACGGCACCGACAGGCACCAACGTCGTGGATTTCAAAAGATGTCAGTAGTCAGTTGTCAATTGTCAGTGGTTAAAGGCAGAACCGACAACTGACAACGGACAACTGACAATTGACAGCCTTAATCAAACGGCACGTTCAGGGCGAAGGCGAAGATGACGTAGCCGATGGTGGCGACGCTGACCGAGATGACCAGGAACCCGGTGAGCGCGCGCAGGGTCCAGGGCTCGAAACGGGCGAGCAGACCCGCGCAGATGAAACCCACCACGCTGGCGGGATAGAAACCGATGCTGGCGATCAGCATGACCCACAGGGCCCCCACGCCCACCAGCGCCAGGGGGCGCCAGAGGGACTGGATCGGCGTGACCGGGGTGGGCGGCAGACCGGCAATCACCCGCGCGATCAGGGCCACGCCGACGACGATCATGACGACGGCCACGGTGCGCGGGAAGATGGAACCGAACCGGGTGTAGTGTTCGGTCACCCACAGCACGTAACCGGCCAGACCGATGCAGAATACCGCCGCCGCAAGGCCCGGCCAGTCGCGTCCGGCGCGTGTTTCGGTATCACTCTTCATTGGTCGGCAGCAGTTTTGACTTGAAGCGTTTCATGATCAGCGGATACAACAGGCCCAGCAGGATGAGGCCGATGATCACCAGCGAAATGGGCCGCGCGAAGTAGATGCCGAACAGGTTGTCCGAAGCACTGCCGATAAGCCAGGACTGCACGAAGCCCTGCTCCGCGATGGCCCCGAGCACCACCCCCAGGACGATGGGCGCCGGGGCGAATCCGGCCCGGCTCAGCACCCAGGCGACCACGCCAAGCGCCATCATGATGACCACATCGGCATAGCTGCTGTGAATGGCATAAGTGCCCAGCACGGTCATCAGCAGGATGCCCGGCACCAGCAGCGTCTTGGGGATGGCCACGAATGCGCGGAAGGCGTAGCGCCCGAGAAGCAGGCCGATCGGCAGCATGATCACGGTGGCGATCATCAGGCCGAAAATAAAGGTGTAGACCACGTCCCCGTGTTCGGTGAACAGGTTGGGCCCGATGCGGATGCCGTGCACCAGCAGCGCGCCCAGGATGATCGCATCCGGCGGCGTGCCGGGAATGCCCAGCACCAGGGTGGGGATGAAGCCGCCCCCCACCGTACCGTTGTTGGCGGACTCCGAGGCGATGATGCCGCCGGGGGCGCCCTTGCCGTATTCTTCCGGATTCCGGGCGCTGCGCCGTGCCTCAGAATAGGCGATCAGGGATGCCACGGACCCGCCCGCGGCAGGCAGCGCGCCGACCAGGGTGCCAATGGCGGAACTCTTGAGCAGGTTGACCTTTTCCCGCCATGCGTGACGGAAGGCCTCGCCAAGGCGCAGACCCTTCTTCTCCCCCGCGTTGACCTCCATGTGCGGGTCCGGTGAGGACACCAGGTCCAGGATCACCGGGATGCAGAAGATGCCGATCAGCGCGACGATGATGTTCACGCCGCCCACCAGGGCCGGCTGATTGAAGGTGAAGCGCATGTCGCCGCCCACCACGGCGGAGCCCGTGAACGAGATCAGCAGACCCAGA
>SKOF01000367.1 GCA_007120155.1 Thioalkalivibrio sp.
CCGGATGCGCGGGAAAAGGGTGGGAATTTTACGCCGGGAGCCCGCCGGACACCAAGGCGGGCGTCACTTGCCGATGCAGAACGTGGCGAAGATCCGGCCCAGCAGGTCATCGGAACTGACCCTGCCGGTGATCTCGCCCAGGCACGCCTGGGCGAGGCGAAGGTCCTCGGCCACCAGTTCCACGCCGAGCCCCGCGTCCAGCGCGCCGGACGCGGCGCGGACGTACTCCCGGGTGCGCGCCAGCGCGTCCAGATGACGGCGGCGGGCGAGGAACAGGCCCTCGCCGCCGGCATAGCCCATGCGCGCCGTGAGATGGGTGCGAAGGGTCTGCACACCGGCATCCGTGGCGGCGCTCAGGTAGATCCGACCCTCCCGCTCCCCGGGCGGGGCGCCACTCAGATCGATCTTGTTGTGCACGGCGATCACCGGGAGATTCGCAGGCAGGCGTTCACGGATGGCGGCCTCCTCCGCGCCCTCGCCCAGGCTGTCGTCGATCACCAGCAGCACCGCGTCGGCGGATTCGATCTCCGCCCAGGCGCGGCGGATGCCCTCCTGCTCCACGGGATCGTCGGATTCGCGCAGGCCCGCAGTATCCACCACGTGCAGGGGCAAACCGTCCAGGCTGACGGTTTCGCGCAGGACGTCCCGGGTGGTGCCGGGGATGTGGGTGACGATGGCGGCCTCGCGGCGGGCGAGCCGGTTCAGCAGGCTGGACTTGCCGGCATTGGGGCGCCCGGCGATGACCAGGCGCATGCCCTCGCGCAACAGCACGCCCTGGGCCGCGCCGCTTCGGAGGGCCTCAAGCTGGCGATCCAGGTCGTCCAGATGTTCCGCCACCCGGGCCTCGCGCAGGATGTCCACGTCCTCGTCGGGAAAATCCAGGGCGGCCTCCACGGAGACACGCAGGGCGGTGAGTGTTTCCAGAAACCGCTCCACCTGGTGGGACAGCGCCCCGTCCAGGGCACGGCGGGCGCTTCTGGCCGCCTGGGCGGACCCCGCCTCGATCAGATCGGCCACCGCCTCTGCCTGGGCCAGGTCCAGGCGACCGTTGAGAAAGGCCCGCTCGGTGAACTCCCCCGGGCAGGCCGCACGGCAGCCCAGTTCCAGGCAGCGGGCCAGCAGCAGGTCCATAACCACGGGACCGCCATGGCCCTGGAGTTCCAGCACGTCCTCGCCGGTGTAGGAACGCGGTCCGGAAAAGTACAGGGCGATGCCGTCGTCCAGGGGTTCGCCGCCGGCACCGAGAAACGAAGCGTGGGTGGCGTGGCGCGGCGCGGGCAGGCGGCCGAGGACCGCCCGCGCCACGTCGGGCGCCAGAGTGCCGGACACCCGCACCACGCCGACCCCGCCGAATCCGGGGGGTGTGGCGATGGCGGCGATGGTGTCATCGGGGGAGTCGGCCACGGCAGGTCTCCGGCGGGGCCGGGGGAGTCCCGCGCTTCCGGCGGCGCATCATGCCCCGACCGGCCCCGCGTGGCCGGTCGGGTGCCTCAGTTCTTTTTCTTCTGCGCGTTCTCGAGATTGCGCGTGATGTAGTACTGCTGGGCAATGGACAGCAGGTTGTTCACGAACCAGTACAGCACCAGGCCCGCCGGGAAGAAGGCGAAGAACACCGTGAACACAATGGGCAGGGCCATCATCAGCTTCTGCTGGATCGGGTCCATGGGCGCCGGGTTGAGCTTGTACTGGGCGATCATGGTGGCGCCCATGAGCAGCGGCAGCACGAAGAAGGGATCCCGGGTGGAGAGGTCCTGGATCCAGAGGATCCAGGGCGCCTGGCGCATCTCGACGCTTTCCAGCAGCACCCAGTAGAGGGCGATGAACACCGGGATCTGCACCAGGATGGGCAGACACCCACCCAGGGGATTGATCTTCTCCTTCTTGTAGAGCTCCATGAGCGCCTGGTTCATGCGCTGCTTGTCGTCGCCGTAGCGCTCCTTGAGCTGCTGCATCTTGGGCTGCACGTTGCGCATCTTGGCCATGGAGCGGTAGCTGGTCTCGGAAAGCTTGTAGAAGGCCAGCTTGATCAGCAGCGTGAGGATGATGATCGCCCAGCCCCAGTTGCCCACGAGGTCGTGGATCCGGTCCAGGACCCAGAACAGCGGCTTGGCCAGGAAGGAAAGAATGCCGTAATCGACGGTGAGCTCCAGACCGGGCGTGACCGCCTTGAGCTCCTCCTGGATCTTGGGGCCCACCCAGAATCGCGAGGTGAAGGTGGTCGCCTCGCCGGGCTGCGCCGTCTGCGCCTCGGAGCGCATGCCGATGATGTGCTCGGCGCGCGGCTCGGCGCCCACCACCCGGGTGTAGAACTGGTTGACCTCGTCGTCGAACGGTACCCACGCGCTCAGGAAATAATGCTGGATGATGGAGATCCAGCCGCCCTGCACATCCTTGTCCAGGGGATCATCGACCATGTTCTCGAAGGAGAGCTTCTCGTAGCGGCCGTCGTGGTAGGCCGCACCCGTGAAGGTGTAGAGAAACCATGTTTCGCGGCTCGGCGTGCTGCCGTGGCGAAGCTGCCGGTACTGGCGTCCGACCCAGGGTTGGTCGCTTTCATTCTCCACGTGATGATCCACATGGATCAGGAAATCGCCGCGCCGGAAGGTGTATGTCTTGGTGACGCGGATACCGGTGTCGCTGGTCCAGGTCAGCGGCACGCGCAGTTCATCCTGGCCTTCCCGAAGGCGGAACTCATGGCCCGGTGCCTGGAAGACGGCATGGTGGCTGGGCGCGCGACCCTCGCCGACCACGCCGGTGACGCGATCGTGGATCAGCCCGGACTGCGCGACGTACTGCCGGACGCGTTCATCCAGGATGCGCACCGGGTCGTCGGGGGTGCGCAGGCTGACCGGGTAGGTCGGGAGATCGGCGCGCACGAGATCGCCCCCGCGCGTGTCGATCTCCAGATCCAGCACGTCGGTGACCACGCGGATACGGGCGCGATCGGGTTCCGGAACCGTCTCCACCGGTATGTCAACGGCCTCCGAGACCGGCGCCTCGGGCATGTCCAGGGGGCGCGCCGGCTCTGCGCGCTCGCGGACTTCCTCTTCGCTCAGCTCGGCCGTCGGCCGGGGGTCCGGCTGCGGTCCGTAGTCCCGTTGCCAGGCCGTCCAGATCAGGAACAGGACCAGCAGCAGGGAGATGTAGAGAACGGGGCGCAGGTTATCCATGGCGAGGCTTCGCTATCGGCAGGCGTGTTTATGTTTGTGGCTGTCGGGGACCGGATCATACCCGCCTTCGCACCAGGGATGACAGCGCCCCAGGCGGCGGACGGTGAGCCAGCATCCGCGCAGGGCGCCGTGGCGCTCGATCGCCTCGATGGCATAACAGGAACAGGAGGGCGTGAAACGGCAGTGCTGGCCCACGAAGGGGCTCAGCAGCGCTCGGTAGACCTGAATCAGAAGGATCAGCGGCTTTCGCATGCAGCGTTCAACCTTGCCCAGAAGCGGTCCAGGGAGGCCCGTATGCGTTCGTTGTCCCAGCCGATAACCGCGGGCCGGCACATCACGACGATATCCACCGGGACGAGCGTCTGGCGATGATGCCTGAACGACTCCCGGATCAGGCGCTTGATACGCTGGCGGTCCGTGGCGCGCCGGGCGCATTTTCGCGAGATGGCCAGTCCCAGCCGGGCGCTCGGCCCGCCATTGTCCAGCACAAGCAGGGTGAAGCCCGCGTCGCTCAGGCGCCGTGCACCCGAGAAGACCTGCCGGTACTGGGCAGGTCGGGTCAACCGTACCGAGCGGGGAAACGCCTGCGCCCGGGACTCGGTCAAGGGACAGCGGCGGTCAGGGGCAGAGACGCACCCGGCCCTTGGCGCGGCGGGCCGCCAGGACCTTGCGGCCAGCCTTGGTGGCCATGCGGGCACGGAAACCATGGGTGCGCTTGCGGTGCAGATTGCTGGGCTGGAATGTACGTTTCATGACTCGAGGACCGGTTGCGTTTTCGTTCCGACGGACCGAGGGAATTCCCGCCCGGCCAAAGCGGCTTAAAGTAACCAGTTGACGTGCCCCTGTCAATGTTCACGGCGCCCGAAGGACCAATGCGGGAGGTGTGGATAAGTGCCGGTGCTGGGGTTAGACTCTTCGACTCAACCCCCTTTCACCATCCGCCGTCACGGAGAGGTCGATCTTGTCCGTCAGTCCCCTTTGGCAACAGTGTGTGGCGCGGCTGGAACGAGAGCTTTCGGAACAGCAGCTCAACACGTGGATCCGTCCCCTGCATGCCATCGAGGACGAAAACGCCCTGCGCCTGCTGGCGCCCAACCGCTTCGTGCTGGACTGGGTGAGGGATCACTTCTTCCAGCGCATCGACCAGGTGGTGGGCACCCTGAGCGCCAGCCGGCGGGTGCTGCTGGAAGTGGGTTCCGGCGGACAGATCGCGGTCCCCCCTATGACGGCGGACGACCCGGCACCGCAGATGTCGCAGGAGGTGCCGGCGACGCCGGCCACCCACCGGCCGGCCGCCAGTTCGCCGCAGTTCACCAATAATCTCAACCCCAACTTCACCTTCGAGAACTTCGTCGAGGGCAAGTCCAACCAGTTGGCCCGGGCAGCGAGCCTGCAGGTGGCCAGCAACGTGGGGCAGGCCTATAACCCGCTGTTCCTGTACGGCGGTGTGGGGCTCGGCAAGACCCACCTGATGCACGCCATCGGCAACGCTATCCTGGCCCATCGCCCGGATGCCAAGGTGGTGTACCTGCACTCCGAGCGTTTCGTGGCCGATATGATCAAGGCGCTGCAGCACAACGCCATCGACGAGTTCAAGCGTTACTACCGCTCCGTGGACGCGCTGCTCATCGACGATATCCAGTTCTTCGCGGGCAAGGAACGTTCTCAGGAAGAATTCTTCCACACTTTCAACGCGTTGCTTGAAAGTCAGCAGCAGGTGATTCTCACCTGCGACCGCTATCCCAAGGAGGTGGACGGGCTGGAGGAACGGCTCAAGTCCCGTTTCGGCTGGGGCCTCACGGTGTCCATCGAGCCGCCGGAACTGGAGACCCGCGTGGCGATCCTTCAGCGCAAGGCGGAACAGACCAACGCCGACCTGCCCAGCGAAGTGGCCTTCTTCGTGGCCAAGCGCATCCGCTCGAATATCCGGGAGCTGGAAGGGGCGCTGCGGCGGGTGATCGCCAACGCCCACTTCACCGGGCGGCCCATCACCCTGGACTTCGCCAAGGAGGCGCTGCGCGACCTGCTGGCCCTGCAGGACAAGCTGATCACCATCGACAATATCCAGAAGACCGTGGCGGAGTACTACAAGATCCGCGTCTCGGATCTGCATTCGACCCGGCGCAGCCGCTCGATCACCCGGCCCCGGCAGCTGGCCATGGCGCTGGCCAAGGAACTGACCAACCATAGCCTCCCGGAAATCGGCGAGGCCTTTGGCGGTCGGGACCACACCACCGTGCTGCACGCCTGTCGAAAGATGGCGGAGTTGCGGGAATCGGATGCGCGCATCAACGAGGACTACGTGAACCTGCTGCGGACCCTGAGCAACTGAATCCGCGGAATGATGTTGAAAGACTGTGGATAAACCGGGAATAAAGTGCGCCGCGGAAGTTATCCACAATTGATGCACAGGCTATGGAGCGGTTAAATGACAGGGAGTCCACAGCCAGATATCTTTCAACACACTGATAAATATAGAAAAATTATACTTATCCCTTGTAATCAAGCACGCTTATTACTACTAAGAACGAATAAACTCTTAATAACTTTTCGGGGCCGCACATGAGATTCAGCATCCAGCGAGAAGGCCTGCTCAAGCCCTTGCAGCACGTCATCGGGGCCGTGGAGCGGCGACAAACCATGCCCATCCTGGCCAACGTGCTGATCCGGGCCGACCAGGGGAATCTCTCGGTCACCACCACCGACCTGGAGGTGGAGCTGGTGGCCCGGGTGCACGAGGCGGGCGCCACCGACGGGGAAGTCACCCTGCCGGCCCGCAAACTGCTGGACATCTGCCGGGCCCTGCCGGATGAGGCGCAACTGGACCTGAAGGCGGACGGGGACCGGGCGGTGATCACCTCCGGTCGGGCACGGTTCACCCTGAGCACGCTGCCGGCGGCGGACTTCCCGGCCCTGGACGACATCGCCACCAGCCAGGAACTGGAGATCTCGGAACGTGAGTTGCGCCACCTGATCCTGAAAACCGCGTTCGCCATGGCCAATCAGGACGTGCGCTACTACCTGAACGGCCTGATGCTGGAGGTGGAGGAGAACGGCGTGCGGACCGTGGCCACCGACGGGCATCGACTGGCCATGTGCGAACTGAAAACCTCGGTGGCCGCCCCGTCGTCCCAGCAGGTGATCGTGCCCCGCAAGGGGGTCCAGGAACTGCTGCGCCTGCTGGAGGACAGCGACGATCGGGTGCGCGTCCAGATCGGAGCCAGTCATATCCGGGTCACCCTGCCGCGGCTGCGTTTCACCTCCAAGCTCATCGACGGCCGTTTCCCGGATTATGAACGGGTGATACCGCGGGACGGTGACCAGGTCATGCAGGTGGAGCGCGAATCCCTGCGCAAGGCCCTGTCCCGGGCGTCGATCCTGTCCAACGAGAAGTATCGCGGCATCCGGCTGGTGCTCGCGGAGGGGCAGCTGCGTATTCAGGCCCACAATCCGGAGCAGGAAGAGGCCGAGGACGAGATCGAGGCCCGCTATACCGGAAAGGCCATGGAGATCGGCTTCAACGTGACCTACCTGCTGGATGTTCTCAACACCGTGGAAGGCGAGACGGTGGAGGCCACCTTCAAGGATGCCAGCTCCAGCGTGCTGATGCGTGATCCGGGGGCCCAGGATGCCCTGTACGTGGTCATGCCCATGCGGCTGTAACCCGTCATCCCTTTTCCGCCCTCGTAGCGCCGGGAGACCGGCTCGTCATGCACCTGTGCCGGCTTGAAGTGATCGGGGTGCGGAACCTGCGCGACGTGCGCATGGAGCCCGGTCCGGGGCTCAACGTGATTGCGGGTGACAACGGCGCCGGCAAGACGAGTCTGCTGGAGTCCATCCATCTCCTGGCCACGGGCCATTCCTTCCGCACCCGGCAACTTGCGCCCCTTCTTGCGCAGGGTGCCGAGGCCGTGCAGATCGCGGCGAGGGTGCAGGGCCCGGCGGGCACGCCGTCCTATCCCGCGGGCATCCGCAAGACCCAGGGGGAAACCCTGGTGCGGATCCGTGGCCGCAAAGCGACCGGGCTGGCCGAACTGGCGCGGGAGCTACCCGTCCTGGCCATCCATCCGGAGAGTCACGTTCTGGTGGCCGGACCGCCCGGGCAGCGCCGGGCCTTTCTGGACTGGGGCGCTTTTCATCGGGAGCCGGATTTTCAAGGGGTGTGGCAGCGTTATCGGCGGCTCCTGCAACAGCGCAACGCGGCCCTGCGGGCCGGCGGGGACCTGCGCCAACTGAAGGCATGGGACGAGGCGCTGGCCGAGGAGGGCGAGTATCTGGACGCGCTTCGGCGGGCCTACCTGGAGGTCCTGAGGGCGGGGCTGGCGGAACTGGGGCGAGACTGGCCGACAGCGGGCGCGCTGGACAGTGAGTACCGGCGGGGCTGGCCTGAAAACCAAAGCCTGGGCGAAGCGCTTTCCCGGAACCTAGCCCGGGATCGGGGTGCCGGCTTCACCCATGTGGGCCCGCATCGGGCGGAGGTGATCTGGCGGCTGGACGAACGGGCGGCAGCGGACGTGGCGTCCCGGGGGCAGCAGAAGACCCTGGTGATCATGCTCAAGCTGGCCCAGGCCCGGGTGCTGAAGGCGGAAAAGGGCGGGGCGCCCCTGATGCTGGTGGATGATCTGCCCTCGGAACTGGATACGGCACACCGGGACCGGGTGATGGGGCTGTTGCGGGCCCTGGAGACACAGGTGTTTGTGACCGCCATCGAAGCCGGGGATGTGGATGTCACTGGCTGGGCGGATAGCCGCATGTTCCACGTGGAACATGGGCGCGTGTCGAAGCCAGACTGAGCAAAGCGGACCCCCGCACCGGTCCGCCGGGCACCGGTCAGCCCCTGTGAAGTGGTATACTGCCCGCTTGCACTTTTCAGGGATACTCCATGACCGAACCGCAGGTGAGAACATACGATTCTTCCAACATCAAGGTCCTCAAGGGCCTGGATGCGGTGCGCAAACGTCCGGGCATGTATATCGGCGACACGGACGACGGCACGGGCCTGCACCACATGGTCTTCGAGGTGGTGGACAATGCCATCGACGAGGCCCTGGCCGGCTACTGCACCCGGATCCAGGTGACCATCCACACGGACAATTCCATCAGCGTCGCTGACGATGGCCGCGGAGTGCCGGTGGACATTCACCCGGAAGAAGGCCGCTCTGCCGCCGAAGTGATCATGACGGTCCTGCATGCGGGCGGCAAGTTCGACGATAACTCCTACAAGGTCTCCGGCGGTCTGCACGGCGTGGGCGTCTCGGTGGTGAACGCGCTGTCGGAATGGCTGGAATTGACCATCTACCGCAACGGCAAGGTCCACAAGCAGATCTACCGCCTGGGCGTCCCCGACGCGCCGCTGGCCGTGGTGGGAGACAGTGACCAGACCGGCACCAGGGTCCATTTCCGCCCCAGCCCCGAGATCTTCACGGATACGGAATATCACTACGACATCCTCTCCAAGCGCCTGCGCGAACTGTCTTTCCTGAATTCCGGTGTCCGCATCCAGCTCAGCGACGAACGCACCGGCAATGAGGATGTGTTCGAGTACCAGGGGGGCATCCGTGCCTTCGTGGAGCACCTGAACCGCAACAAGACGCCCCTGCATCCCACGGTGATCTACACCCAGTCCGAACGTGACGATATCGTGGTGGAGGTGGCCCTGCAGTGGAATGACTCCTACCAGGAGAACATTTTCTGCTTCACCAACAACATTCCCCAGCGGGACGGCGGGGCACACATGGCGGGCTTCCGCGCGGCCCTGACCCGGTCGCTGAACCAGTACATGGAGAATGAAGGGATCCTCAAGAAGCAAAAGGTGAGCACCACGGGAGACGACGCCCGCGAGGGTCTCACCGCCGTGCTCTCGGTCAAGGTGCCGGACCCCAAGTTCTCGTCCCAGACCAAGGACAAACTGGTTTCGTCCGAGGTGAAGCCGGTGGTGGAGGGAGTCCTCTTCGACAGTCTGCAGACGTTCCTGCTGGAGAACCCGGCAGAGACCCGGGTGATCACCGGAAAGATCATCGATGCCGCCCGGGCCCGGGATGCAGCGCGCCGCGCCCGGGAGATGACCCGGCGCAAGGGGGCCCTGGATGTGGCCGGCCTGCCCGGCAAGCTGGCCGATTGCCAGGAAAAGGATCCGGCCCTGTCCGAGCTGTTCCTGGTGGAGGGTGACTCCGCAGGCGGCTCTGCGAAGCAGGGGCGGGACCGCCGTACCCAGGCGATTCTCCCGCTCAAGGGCAAGATCCTCAACGTGGAGAAGGCCCGCTTCGACAAGATGCTGTCCTCCGCCGAGGTGGGTACCCTGATCACCGCCCTGGGTTGCGGCATCGGCAAGGATGAATTCAACCCTGACAGGCTGCGCTATCACCGCATCATCATCATGACCGACGCGGATGTGGACGGCTCCCACATCCGGACGTTGCTGCTGACGTTCTTCTACCGCCAGATGCTGGCGCTGATCGAGCGCGGGCATGTCTATATCGCGCAGCCGCCCCTCTACAAGGTCAAAAAAGGCAAGCAAGAACAATACGTTAAGGACGAACTAGAGTTGAACAACCTGCTTCTGCAGATGGCCCTGGAGGACGCCAGGCTGATGATCCACCCGGAGGCCCCGCCGGTCAGCGGTGAGGCGCTGGAGGACCTGGCACGGCGCTATATCGGCGTCATGGGCGCCGTGGACCGGCTGGCACGCCGCCACGATCGGACGGTCCTGGAGCGCATGGTCTTCGCCGAGCCGCTGGATGCCGCCCGCCTCCAGGACCCGGCGGCGGTACGCGCCTGGTTTGATGCCCTGGTGGACAGCCTGCGCAGCGACGCGGCCGGTGCCACGCGCTACACCGTGCGCGCGATCCCTGACGGCGAGGGCGGTTCCGAGGTCCACATCGTCCGTATGGTCCATGGCGCGGAACAGGTGGAGCGCTTTGGCCGGGAGTTCTTCGCCTCACCGGAGTTCCGCGCCATCCGCGATTTGGCGGGGCGCCTGGACGGCCTGCTGGACGAAGGGGCGCATGTGCAGCGGGGTGAGCGTCGCCAGCCCGTGAGCAGTTTCCGGGAGGTGATGGACTGGCTGCTGGGCGAGGCCCGTCGCGGACTCAACGTACAGCGCTACAAGGGTCTCGGCGAGATGAACCCCGAGCAGCTCTGGGAGACCACCATGAACCCGGATACGCGCCGTCTGCTCCAGGTCAAGATCGAGGACGCCGTGCGGGCCGACGAGGTGTTCACCACACTCATGGGTGATCAGGTGGAGCCGCGCCGGGAGTTTATCGAGTCCAACGCCCTGACGGCGGCGAATATCGATATCTGAGCGGGGTCACTCCGGCATGGAAAGCAAGGGCCCGGCAGGTTTATCCTGCCGGGCCCTTTGCGTACACGACTGCAGAACCGAGGCAGATCAGTTGTACAGCCCCATGTCCCGGGCGCGGCGCTCCTGGTCCAGCTGCTTCATGATCAGGGCCAGGGCGTCCGTGTAGGGCACACAGCCGTTGCTGCGGATCACATCCCGGCCTTCGCGGCTGCCTACGAAACGCACGAACTGCTCCACGTACTCGTTGTTTTCGCCGTTCGGGTTGGACGCGATGTACAGGGGTCGGTACAGGGTGTACTCGCCGCTTCGGATGTTGTCATAGGTGGGCTCCATGCCGTCCAGCTTGAGGATCTTCACGTCCCGGCGCTGGGCGCTGCTGATGCCGGTGACGCCTATGGACCATGGAGTCTCCTCGATGGCGCGCTCCAGGGGCCCGCTGGACGGGAAGAAGCGGGTGGCCGTGAACTCCTGGTCGAAGTTGGCGTACACCAGCTGGCGCATCATCCGGCCCACGCCGGAGATCTTGCCCTGGCGGGCGAAGACTTCCATGGGCTGATCCGGCCCGCCCAGCTGGTTCCAGTTGGTGATGCGTCCCAGGAACAGGTCCCGCACCTGCTCCAGGGTGATGTTGTCCACGGGGGTATCCTTGTGCACCATCACCACCAGGGCGTCCCAGGCCACCGGCTCGAGATGCGCGTGGGCTTCCGCGGGTTCGCCCTCCAGGGGCAACCGGCAGGTGCCGCCCATGTCGGCCTGCATGCTCGATGCCTGGCGGATTCCCTGTGTGGCCCCGCTGCCCACCACTTCGATGGTGATGCCTGTCTGGGCCTTGAAGGCCTCGGCCAGTTCATCCATGAAGGCGTTCCGGGAGATGCCGCAACCGGCCCAGGTAATCGTGGCTTCGGCGTGGGCCAGGTTGACCATCAGCCCCAGCGCCAGTGCTGTAAGCAATTTGCGAATCATATCCATCTACCCCTTGGGTGGTCTTGTTGTGAGGGTGCGCGAACCCCTCGTTCTGTGTCCCGCGTCGTTTCCTTAAACACCGAATGTGAACAAACTGCAATGCAGTTCACACTGTCCGGTAGGAAAATACCGCCGACCGTGACAAAAAAGCTGCCGAACGGATCCGTTCCCGGTTCCGCGCTCGACACCCCGTGCGGTGTGGATATTCACCCACCCCGAATGCCCCATGCTAAAGTGGCCGCCCACCCCCCAACCGCCAGACCCGCAACGCCATGACCAACCCGCTGCTCGACACCACCGACCTGCCCCGTTTTTCCCGGATCCGCCCCGACCACGTCGAGCCGGCCATCGACCGGCTGCTCGCCGAGAACCGGGCGGCGATCAACGCGTTGCTGGCACAGCCCGGCCCGTTCACCTGGGAAAACCTGGTGCACCCGCTTGGCCTCATGGAAGACCGCCTGAGCAGGGTCTGGTCGCCGGTGCGGCACATGAATTCCGTGGTCAACAGCGATGAACTGCGTGCCGTGTACAACGCGTGCCTGCCCAAGCTGTCCGATTACGGCACCGAGATCGGCCAGAATGTGGACCTGTTCAAGGCCTACCAGTCCCTGAGCGAAGGCCCCGGCAGTGAACGGCTGGACCCGGCGCAGCGCAAGGTGATCCGGGACACGCTGCGGGATTTCCACCTCAGCGGCGTGGATCTGCCCGCGGACAAGAAGGTCCGCTACAAGGCCATCGCCCAGGAGCTGTCCAACCTCCAGTCCCGTTTCGAGGAGAACATCCTCGACAGCACCCATGCGTGGAAGCGGCACGTCACCGACCGGCAGACCCTGGCGGGGCTGCCCGATTCGGCCCTGGACATGCTCGCCCAGGCCGCCCGCCATGCGGACCTGGAGGGATGGCTGATCACCCTGGAGTTTCCCTCCTACCACGCGGTGATGACCCATGCGCAGGACCGCGCCCTGCGCGAGGCGGTGTACACCGCCTATGTCACCCGCGCCTCGGACGAGGGGCCCCATGACCGCAAGTACGACAACAGCGCGCTCATGGAGCAGATTCTGGCCCTGCGCCACGAGCAGGCCCGGCTGCTGGATTATGCCAGCTTCGCGGACCTGTCCCTGGCCACCAAGATGGCGGACTCACCCGCGGCGGTGACCGAATTTCTGGACGATCTCGCCGCGCGCGCCAGGCCGCGGGCGGAACAGGAGCTGGAAGAGCTCCGTGTTTTTGCCGCCGGGCACCTCGGCCTCGACGACCTGCAGGCCTGGGACATCGCCTACGCCAGCGAACAGCTGCGCCGGCACGCCTACGCGCTGTCCCAGGAGGATCTCAAGCCCTACTTCCCGGTGGACCGGGTGGTGCCGGGCCTGTTCAGGCTCGTGGAGCGCCTCTACGAGGTGCGCATCGTCGAGGTGGACGGTGTCGATGTCTGGCACCCGGACGTGCGCTTCTACGAGATCCGTGATCCGGACGGCACGCCCAGGGCGCGGTTCTACCTGGATCTGTACGCACGGCCGAAGAAGCGCGGCGGTGCATGGATGGACGAGTGCATGAACCGGCTGCGCGACGGCAGCCGTGTGCAGCTGCCCGTGGCCTACATGACCTGCAACTCCACCCCGCCCGTGGGTGACAAGCCCGCGCTGTTCACCCACGACGAGGTCATCACGCTGTTCCACGAGTTCGGCCACGGGCTGCACCACATGCTCACGCGGGTCGACTATCCTGACATCGCCGGCATCAACGGGGTGGAATGGGACGCCGTGGAACTGCCCAGCCAGTTCATGGAGAACTGGTGCTGGGAGCGCGAGGCCATGGACCTGTTCGCGGGCCATTTCGAGACCGGCGAGCCCTTGCCCGGCGAACTGTTCGACAAGCTGATCAGCACCCGCCATTTCCAGGCCGCCATGCAGATGGTTCGCCAACTGGAGTTCTCCCTGTTCGACATGCGTCTGCACAGCGAGTACGACCCGGACAGGGGCGGCCATATCCAGGAAATCCTGGACGAAGTCCGCGCCCGGGTGGCCGTGGTCAGGCCGCCGCCCTTCAACCGCTTCCAGCACGGGTTCTCCCACATCTTCGCCGGCGGCTACGCGGCGGGCTACTACAGCTACAAGTGGGCCGAGGTGCTCTCCGCGGACGCGTTCGGGCGCTTCGAGGAAGAGGGCCTGTTCAACCCCGATGTGGGCCGGGCGTTTCTGGAGAATGTGCTGGAGAAAGGCGGGTCGCAGCCGGCGCTGGAGCTCTTCAGGGCGTTCAGGGGACGCGGGCCGGAGATCGAGGCGCTGCTCAGGCATTCGGGCTTCGCGCCGGAGACCCGAGGCAGGATACCGGAGACAAGTGGTGCCTCGGCGTGATGGCGGGTTCGGAGAAATGTCCCGCCTCCTGAATCCCGTATCCTGTCTCCAGAGCCGACAATGATCATCGCCACCTGGAACGTCAATTCCCTCAAGGTCCGCCTGCCCCACGTGCTGGACTGGCTCTCGGGCCATGCGCCGGACGTGCTGGCGCTTCAGGAGACCAAGCTCACCGATGACGCCTTCCCGGCGGACGCCATCGCCGAGGCCGGATACCGCTGCGTGTATGCCGGACAGAAGACGTACAACGGTGTGGCCATCCTGGCGAAGCACGAACCCGCGGACAGCGTCACCGATATTCCGGGGCTCGATGATCCCCAGCGGCGCATCCTTGCCTCCACCGTGAACGGGGTGCGGATCATCAACCTCTACGTGGTGAACGGTTCGGAGGTGGGTTCCGAGAAGTACGCCTACAAGCTGGCCTGGCTCGACAAGGTCACCGGGTTCATCGCCGATGAGCGCGGTCGCCACGAGCGGCTGGTGGTGCTTGGTGACTTCAACATCGCCCCGGACGACCGGGACGTCCATGATCCCGAGGCGTGGCACGAGCGCATCCTGTGTTCCACGCCGGAGCGCGAGGCGCTGAAGCGGATCCTGGATCTGGGCCTCAGTGACTGCTTCCGGCGTTTCGACCAGCCGGCGGAGAGCTACTCCTGGTGGGACTACCGGCAGGCGGCCTTTCGCCGCAACATGGGGCTTCGCATCGATCTGATCCTTTCCAGCCCTGCGCTCACCGAGGCCTGTACCGCCTGCACCATCGACGTGGAACCCCGCCGCCTGGAACGGCCCTCGGACCACGCGCCGGTGGTGGCCGAATTCTCGCTGTAACGTGAAGAGCAAACCGCAACGGGCGCCAAGGTCTTTGGTTCTGGTATTCACCATTCGCGTTCCTTCGGGGTTTGGTTTTCACGCGGATCTCTTCTCCTACAGCCGCCGCATTCGCGGTAACATCGCTGCATCATGAAATACCGCGACCTCAGGGACTTCATCGCCCAGCTGGAAACGCTGGGCGAGCTCAAGCGTATCCAGGTGGAGGTGGACCCGCATCTCGAGATGACGGAGATCTGCGATCGCACGCTTCGCGCCGGCGGCCCTGCCCTGCTTTTCGAGAATCCCCGGGGTCACGCCATGCCCGTGCTCGGCAACCTGTTCGGCACGCCGCGCCGGGTGGCGCTGGGGATGGGCGAGGATTCGGTGGAGGCGCTGCGCGAGGTGGGGAAGCTGCTGGCCTTCCTCAAGGAGCCGGATCCGCCCCGGGGCCTCAAGGAGGCCTGGAGGACCCTGCCCGTGTTCAAGAAGGTGCTGGACATGGCACCGAAGAAGGTGAGCAAGGCCCCGTGCCAGGCCGTGGTGCGGGAGGGCGACGCGGTGGATCTGTCGCGGCTCCCCGTGCAGACCTGCTGGCCGGGGGACGCCGGGCCGCTCATCACCTGGGGACTGGTGATCACCAGGGGGCCGCGCAAGGAACGCCAGAACATGGGCATCTACCGCCAGCAGGTGATCGGCCCCGACAGGGTCATCATGCGCTGGCTGTCCCACCGGGGCGGGGCGCTGGATTTCCGGGACTGGTGCGAGGCGCACCCCGGCGAGCCGTTCCCGGTGGCGGTGGCCCTCGGCGCGGACCCGGCCACCATTCTCGGGGCCGTCACCCCGGTGCCGGACAGCCTCTCGGAACACGCCTTTGCCGGGCTTCTTCGCGGTTCGCGAACAGAGCTCATCAAGTGCCTGGGTTCGGATCTGCTGGTGCCCGCTTCCGCCGAGATCGTCCTGGAAGGGGCGATTCATCCGGACGACACGGCGCCGGAAGGCCCCTTCGGCGACCATACCGGCTACTACAACGAGGTCGACGAGTTTCCGGTGTTCACCATCGACCGCATCACCCACCG
>SKOF01000531.1 GCA_007120155.1 Thioalkalivibrio sp.
GTTGCGCTGAATGGAAGATTGCCTACGTATAATTTTTTACCCATAAAACCTCCTAAAGGCTTGGGGCCACTCAAGAGGTTGGGCGACATGCCCGCAGACTCATTGAAGAAGCAGTTAAACTGCTATCTGGATATCACAGGTTTCTGAGACGACAAAGAAAATTTGCTAAAATTGAAAAAGCTAAGTGTTTTCAGGGCCTAAGCTTGGCGCGGGCGGTCCAACTTGGGTCTAGGTGGGGCCAGTCGGGGTCCAGTTTCGGCATCCTGGACCAGAGAGTCCTTCAAGGGCGGGCGAGATGTTCCGAAAGGAGCAGCATGGGATTTAGCTATGAAAGATCAAAGACAAACCAGAGTTCGGAGCACCAGTGGTCCTCTTACAGTGACCTGTTTATGGCCCTATCCGTGATATTCCTTCTTCTCTACGTGACGGCAAGTCTTCGCCAGGGAACAAGCAATATTCAACAGCATATGGAGTACCAGAGGCTTCAGCGTCAGGCCGATGATCTGCGTCGTCAAATACAGGTCTACAGTGCACTCAAGGAGGAATACCTCGAAGAAGATGCCTCTCAGCAGGAGATGGAAATGTATGAACAACTCATGAGCCGGCTGGAGCTCCTTCAGGATGAAGCCAAGCAAGAGAAGGAAGAGCTGCGTCGCCAGGCTCAGGAAAACGAGATAAAGGAAATGGCGCTCAACGAGTATCAACAGATGGTCAGAAACATCATCAACAATAACTTATTGGCCAAAGCCCGAATTAAGCGCAGAGATCAGGTGATAGACTTTAAGGAGGGCCAGATAAGTGAGCTTGAGAAGGATGTCAGAAAAAAACAAGAGACCATCACTCAAGGCGAGAGAGAGATTCTACAGATTCGCAATCAGCTCGATTCAAAAGTCAGTGAGCTTCAGCGCGCTTACGAAAACCAGGAAATCAGCAAGCGCAAAATGGAGTCTTCCATTGCAGAGCTTAGGGCGCAGAGTGAACAGCGGGTGAAATCCCTTCAATCCAGGAATCAGGAGATCTTTCAGGAGCTGAGCCAAGCTCAATCGCAGCTCTCCCAGACATCGACCCAGCTAGAGACCGCCCAGTCTATCATATCCAAGCAGCAACAGGCCCAAGATGCTCTCCAGCAGGAGCTGCAGAGGGCCTCTCAGCAACATGAACAGCAACGTCAAAAGTTAGAGGCAGACTTTGCCCAAAGAATGGATGCGGAACGAAGACAGTTTGAAGAAAGTCTTGCCAAGGAAAAGTTATCAGCTGCGGAGCGAGCTCAGAGAGAGGCTCAATATGCAGCCCAGGCTCGTGAGCAGCGCCGAGCCATGGAAGAGCAATTGGGTCAAATTAAATCAGAAATGCAGGCCACCCAAGAGCGTCTTCGTGCTGCCGAGGAGGCAGCTCAGGCCAGAGAGAAGATTGCAAAGGAAATTCAGAAAAGTCTGGAACAAGCCGGAGTCAAGGCTCAAGTTGATGGCAACACAGGAGATGTCGTCATTGATTTTGGAGAGCATTACTTTGACACCGGCCGAGCAAATTTAAAGCCCGAGATGAAAGACATTCTCAGAAAAGCCATGCCGGCCTACTCTTCGAGCCTTTTTGAGGATAGCCAGTTGGCTGAGAAGATCACTGGGGTTGAAATTATGGGCTTTGCTTCGCCCACTTTTCGGGGTCGCTATGTAGACCCTACCAGTCTAGCTCCGGAAGATCGAGAAGCCGTCAACTTTAACCTCGACCTGAGCTATCAGAGAGCCAGATCTATTTTTAATTACATCTTTGACACCCAGCAAATGAATTTTGATCACCAGAAGCAGCTATTGCCCCTGGTGAGAGTCACAGGCCGCAGCTACCTGGCTGAGGCGAGATCAGGAAGACAGGTTTCCTCTGATATGTCCAAACAGGAATTTTGTGAAATCCATGACTGCAAGCAAGCACAGCGGGTGATCATTCGCTTTAACGTGGGAGAATAAGGAGTAAGTAGTATGGCGTACTTAATACAAATAACGGTCGATGCCCTTGTGGTCTTTGCCACAGAGATTCTCTTGCCTCTGATGGCATTTGGCTTTGTGGTAGCAGTCATCACTCGGATTCTGATTTTTCATACAATTAAGAGGCAGGAGTGGTTTTCCAAAGAGTTTGAAAAACGAGTCAATCGAACCCTTGAGACCCATTCGAGCCTTCATGGACCGATATCATTTTATATACTGACAAAGAAAACTCTAGAAAAGACATTTTACGAGATCTTTAAAAGTCGGGCGATTTTAAAGAGACGAAATCCAGATACGGTGATGGAATTGAGCGACAGGCTGTTTTTGATAACCCACGGGGTGGCCTGGTTGATTCGAGATACCCTCAAGCGCATCAAGTACTTGAATCGCAAGGAACACAAACCAAATCTTCTGCAGATTTCAAAGAATATTTTCCAAACCAACCCCTGTTTTAACAGACTCTTTGGAGTGTTTCCGTCGAGTGGTTTAAATGAGATTCTTGGAGTTCTTCCGGGAATGTTTATCATTGGAGGCATTTTTGGAACTTTCTTAGGGATCATGAAGGCCCTGCCTGAACTGGGTGGAATGGACCTAGCTGATGCCGAACAGACCAAGTTTGTTATGGACAATTTCCTCTTAAAGATCTCATTTGCCATGAGTACGTCTATTGTAGGGATTATGCTCTCTGTACTTATGAATGTAGTGAATTCGTTCTTGTCGCCTGAGAGAGTTTTTGTTGAGACCGTCGATCGCTTTGAGAACTCCTTGGATATCCTCTGGAACCTCAGTGACAATAACGAACTCCCCGTAGACACCAAGTTTGACGAGCATCGGGACCCACTGGAGGCCTTAGCTGAAGCGGCTGTCCAGGAAGAATTAGATAAGAAAAAGCGACCCAGAGAGGGTTATGAAACTAAGTCAGAGCCCAGTCCTAAGGATAAGGAGACCAAAGTCGCTTAATTTCAAAGGAAAACAAAATGCATTATGGATGATTCAATCACGCTCTGCCGAATTCAGATTCACTTAGGTGAAAAAACCCTGACGCACTACACGTCCAGGGATGAGTTCGTCCTGGGCAGAGCGTCAGATGTGGATATCCAGATTCCGGCCAATTCCGCCAGTCGAAGACACTTTCAACTACTTGTAAAAGGTCGAAGCCTGTGGGTGGAAGATCTCAACTCCTCCAATGGCACTCGCGTGGGGCCAAACAAGTTAGAGGCAGGGAGAGCCTTTCCCTACCGTCAGGGCGAAAGGATCTATTTTGGACCCACTGAGGCCTATGTCACTGTTGAGCTCTACGTTATGCCTCTAAACAGTGAAGACGAGGTCGATGCCATTATGCAGGAGGCTCTTTTAAAGTCCGAGTTTATGCAAAGCGAGGCCCAGCGCCAAGCCAATGAGCTGTTAGAGGAAAAGCGGCTGATCGCAGAAAACCATGCAAATGAGATATTTGCTGAGGCAGATAGGCGCCTTAAGGAGGCCAAATCTGAGGCTGAGAGTTTGTTGAAAGAGGCCAAAGAGGAGGCCGAAACTGAGATAAAGAAGGCCAAGCAAGAAATTCTGTCTGCCAAAAATAGGGCCAGGGAACTGACCCAACAGGTTGAGAGTCAGGCACAGGAAGTGATTGACCGTGCCCAGAGTCAGGCTCACCAGACTGTTGCTGAAGCCAATCAGGCTTTGCAAAAGGCTAAAACAGTTCTTGACGAGAGAAGAACTGAGGCAGATGCCGAGGTGGCTGATAAAATTGCAGAGGCAGATAAAAAGCTGGAAGAGGCCTCTAGGGAAGCCGAGCTTTTGTTGGAAAGGTCTCGAAAGGAAACTGAGGAAAAATTGGCGGAGGCCTGGTCGCAAGCAGAAATCATAATGGGCGATGCCAAAAAATCCGGAGAAGAAGAAGTTAAAAAAGCCAAGCAAGAGGCCTTTGTGATCAAGGGCAAAGCCAATGAGTTGGCAAAGCAGCTTGAGCATCAGGCCAGAGAGCAACTAGATAAGGCCAAGCAGGAGGCGAAAAACCGGATAGAAGCCTCTGCAGGGGAGGCTCAAAAGGAGGGGGAGAGGATTGTTGCTGAGGCTATGGTCTCGGCAGAGAAGCAGGCCACTGAGTTGGTTGAGAAAATGAAAACAGAGGCTGCCCAGCAGATTGATAAAATCCTAAAGGAAGCCCGTGAAGCCTCTTCAGCAATGATCGCTCAAGCCGAGAGAGATGCAGAAGCTAAGGCTCAAGAAAAGTCCAATGAGATTCTTGAGGCAGCAAGTCTTAGGGCCGCAGAAGAGGCAAAGGTCCTTATCGAAGAGATAAAGGTAAAAGCTGAAAATGATGGCCAGGAAAAGGTGGCAGAGCTTCTTGCCCAGGCCGAGGTCGACTGTAAAGCCAGAGTCCTTGAGGGAGAGCGCCAAGCGGATGAGGTTTTGGCAGCGGCCCGTGAAGAGGCGAAGACA
The DNA here is from genome assembly GCA_007120155.1 of Thioalkalivibrio sp. Taxonomy (GTDB): domain Bacteria; phylum Pseudomonadota; class Gammaproteobacteria; order Ectothiorhodospirales; family Ectothiorhodospiraceae; genus Thioalkalivibrio_A. The sequence continues at coordinate 4,419 of SKOF01000531.1, forward strand.
ATCCAATCCCAAGCTGAGGCGGAAGCCGAAAAGGTGCGAGCTCAAATGACCGAGGAAAAGCTGGAGCTCTTAGGTCAGCAGCAGGAAGTCAGGAATCAGATTTTATCGCTGAAAGAAGACATGGAGGGCCTGCGAAAGCAGCAGACTGAGACTCAGAAGGAGCACAACATTGAGCTTGAGGAGCTTAAGAGTCTTCGGGAAGAGATCAAAGAGAATGTGAAAAAGATAGATAAGAAAAAAGA
>SKOF01000238.1 GCA_007120155.1 Thioalkalivibrio sp.
GAAGTCCCGACGACCCCAAAATGCACGAGGAGAGAGGTCCATGTCTGAAGTCAAAGTCCACGAGGTCCCCGGGGATCTCGCCAAAACCGCCCACGTGAACGCCTCCCAGTACCAGGAGATGTACCAGCGCTCGGTGCAGGACCCGGAGGGGTTCTGGGCCGAGCAGGCGGAGAAGTACGTCACGTGGTTCAAAAAGTGGGACAAGGTGATGGACTGGTCCTTCAGCGGCGATGTCCATATCCGCTGGTTCGAAGGGGGCAGGCTCAATGTCTCCTACAACTGCCTGGACCGGCATCTGGACACACGCGGCGATCAGCCCGCCATCATCTGGGAAGGGGACGACCCCGGCGAAGACCGCACGATCACCTACCGGGAACTGCACGACGAGGTCTGCCGCTTCAGCAACGTGCTCAAGTCCCGGGGCGTGAAGAAGGGCGACCGGGTCTCCATCTACATGCCGATGATCCCGGAGGCCGCCGTGGCCATGCTCGCCTGCGCCCGCGTGGGCGCCGTCCACTCGGTGGTGTTCGGCGGATTCTCGCCCGACGCGTTGCGCGACCGCATCCAGGATTCGGACTGCCAGGTGGTGATCACCTCCGACCAGAGCCTGCGCGGCGGCAAGAAGGTGCCGCTCAAGAAGAACGCCGACAAGGCCATCGCCCAGTGTCCAAACGTGCATACCTGCATCGTGGTCAAGCGCGGCGGTGAAAACGTGGAATGGAAGGACGACCGGGATGTCTGGTATCACGAGGCCATGAAGGAGGCCTCCGCCGACTGCCCCCCCGAGGAGATGGACGCCGAGGATCCTCTGTTCATCCTCTACACCTCCGGCTCCACCGGCAAGCCCAAGGGGGTGCTCCACACCACCGGCGGCTACCTGCTGCAGGCGGCCATGACCCACAAGCTGGTGTTCGACTACCAGGACGGCGAGATGTACTGGTGCACCGCCGACGTGGGCTGGGTCACCGGACACACCTACATCGTCTATGGCCCGCTGGCCAACGGCGCCAGGTCACTCATGTTCGAGGGCATCCCCACCTACCCGGACACCGGCCGCTTCTGGCAGGTGTGCGACAAGCACAAGGTGGCCACCTTCTATACCGCCCCGACCGCCATCCGCATGCTCATGGGTGCCGGCGACGATTTCGTCAGAAAGCATTCGCGCTCGTCCCTGCGGCTGCTGGGCACCGTTGGCGAACCCATCAACCCGGAGGCCTGGGAGTGGTACTACAACGTGGTGGGTGACGGGCGCTGTCCCATCGTAGATACCTGGTGGCAGACCGAGACCGGCGCCCACATGATCACGCCGCTGCCGGGCGCCACGCGGCTGAAGGCCGGTTCGGCCACCTTCCCCTTCTTCGGCGTGCAGCCCGTGCTGCTGGATGACCAGGGCAAGGAGATCAAGGGCAACCCGGCCGCCGGCAATCTCTGCATCAAGGCGCCGTGGCCCAGCATGATGCGCACGGTCTACGGCGACCACGACCGCTTCATCGAGACCTATTTCAAGCTCTACCCCGGCTACTACTTCAGCGGCGACGGCGCGCGCCGTGACGAGGAGGGCTACTACTGGATCACGGGGCGCGTGGACGACGTGCTCAATGTCTCCGGGCATCGCCTGGGCACCGCCGAGATCGAATCCGCCCTGGTGTTGCATCCCAAGGTGGCCGAGGCTGCGGTGGTGGGCTATCCCCACGAGATCACCGGTCAGGGCATCTACGCCTACGTGACGCTCATGGCCGGCGAGGAAGGCAGCGACGACCTCAAGAAGGAGCTGGTCAACCTGGTGCGCGAGGAGATCGGGCCCATCGCCAAGGTCAACCTGCTCCAGTTTGCCCCCGGTCTGCCCAAGACCCGCTCCGGCAAGATCATGCGACGCATCCTGCGCAAGATCGCGGCCGACGAACTGGACAACCTGGGCGACACCTCCACGCTGGCCGACCCGAGCGTGGTGGACAACCTCATCGAGAACCGTCTGAACAGGTAGGCAGGCGCAGTGGCAAGAGGCAAGTCGCAAGGGACAAGGTCTTTCTCTCGCCCCCATGAGGGTGAGGAAATGCCCGAACCCTCTTGCCTCTTGTCTCTTGCCTCTTGTATCTGCGCCTTCATACATTGACCATGAGGCCCGCCACGCCTACCATCTTCGGCTCCACTTTCCCGGAACCACCTCACCGCACCCATGACCTACTGCGTCGCCATCGCTCTGGACGAGGGGCTGGTCTTTGCGTCCGACTCGCGCACCAATGCCGGCGCCGATCAGATCAGCACCTACAGCAAGATGCACACCTTCGAGATGGAGGGTGACCGGGTATTCGTGATGCTGGCGGCCGGCAATCTGGCCACCACCCAGGCGGTACTCAACCAGCTCAAGCGCGACATGGACGACGGCGCGGAGGAAAGCCTCAATACCGTGCAGCACCTGTCCGAGGCGGCCGCCTACCTGGGCCGGCTGAACCGGGAAGAGCAGGAAAAGCACACGGGCGCCCTGTCCCGTGCCGAGTTCAATCCGGACGCCACGTTCATCCTGGGCGGACAGATCGAGACGGGCCCGCTGGAGATCTTTCTGGTCTATCCCCAGGGCAACTACATCACCACCTCACCCCACACGCCGTTCCTTCAGATCGGCGAGAGCAAGTACGGCAAACCCGTGCTGGACCGCATCATCACGCCGTCCACCCCCCTGGGGGATGCCGCACGCTGCGCCCTCGTGTCCATCGACTCCACCATGCAGTCCAATGTCACCGTGGGCCCGCCCATCGAGGTGCTGGTCTACGAAAAGGACAGCCTCGCCTTCGAGCACTATCTGTGCCTGGAGAACGATGACGCGTACCTGCACACGCTCAAGCGCGCCTGGGACGAGAACATCAAGAAGGCCTTCCAGGACCTGCCCCGTTTCGACTGGGAATCCGTCAACACCCGCAAACGCCGCGGCACCCAGGTAAGCGGGCGCAAGAAGGCGGCCAGGAAGAAAAGGGAGAAGTGAGAATCGGGAAGTGAGAAGTTATTCTCCCACTTCCCGATTCTCACTTCCCACCTCGGCGACTACGTCAACCGCCACCGTCAGGGCGTGGCTCTCGCCGCCGCCGAACAGCACGCCCTTGAGTGGTGACACGTCCGTGTAGTCGCGCCCCCAGGCCAGGGTGATGTGGCGCTCCATGGGGACCACGTTGTTGGTGGGATCGAATTCCAGCCAGCCCTGGCCCGGGTCGAACACCGCGAACCAGGCGTGCGAGGCATCCGCGCCCTGCAGCCTTTCCTGTCCCGGCGGCGGGCGCGTCTCCAGGTAGCCGCTCACATAGCGGGTGGCCAGGCCCATGGCACGGAGGCAGCCGATGGCGAGGTGGGCAAAGTCCTGACAGACCCCCTTGCGATGCTCGAGCACCGTGGCGAGCGGGGTGCTGACCGTGGTGAAGCCCGGATCGTAGTCGAAGTCCCCGTGGATACGGGCCATGAGATCGGACACCGCCTCCCGCAGGGGACGCCCCGGCGCGAAAGAGGGCCGGGCATAGTCGATCAGTTCCGGCAGCGCCGGGATGCGGGGGGACCAGAGCCGGTAGAGCCGGGCGTCCAGCACCGCCCCGGAGACCTCGGAATCCAGGCAATCACGGGCCTCGTCCCACGGGGTGTCGCGCAACAGATCCAGTTCATCCGGGGCCGTCAGGATCTCCACCCGGCTGTCGGCCACCACCCGGAACACCGTGTGCGGCTGCTCGATGGTGAGAAAATTGACCCGGTTGCCGAAGAAATCCTCACGGTCGCTCCAGTAGGCGGGCACCGGATCACAGGTGACCGATGCCAGCACACACTGCTGCCGGGGCGTCGCCCGGGGGGTCAGGCGGGCCACGTTGTGGCACAGCCCCACCCGCTCCGGATAGCGGTACTCGGTGACATGGCGGATGTGATATCTCATGCACCACTCCCGGGATCCAGCGGATGCTGACTGTGGGCAAAGGCGAAGTACCGGGCCACAAGGGCCTCGGCCGCCTGGTGCAACAGGTGACTCTGGCGTGCCAGCAGCTGGTCCAGTTCGCCGCGCATGCCGCTGTCGGCCGTCACCCTGGACAGGACCCCGGTGTCCGCCAGACGCAGAGACATCAGGGCCTCCGTCAGGGGTCGGGTCACGGGCGAAAGCCGCCCGTCGCCGGCCGTATCCGGCAGGGCCCGGGCATGTTCCTCCAGCCGCTCAAGCTGGAACACGAGCGCCCGCGGATTGGTGACCTCCAGCAGCATCAGGTCCAGCACGCGGCGCATCTCCGGCGCCGACCGGTGCCCGGTCCGGTAGGCGGCCAGGCTCTCGCCCCAAGACAGCACCGCCTCCATGAGCAGCCCCTCCGTGGTGCATTCGTGCCCCGCCACGAGGGTGGCCCGCAACAGGTTCACGGACAGCTGGGCGCGCTCCAGGCGCCGGCCCGTATCCAGGAACAGCCAACCGGTCTGGCGCAGGGTGCTCTCCTGGGCCAGACCGGCCAGGGCCAGCAGCCGCGTGATCACCTCGTCCAGGGGATCGCGCAGCTCCTCCGGATCGGTGCCCGGTGCGCACACCAGGCTTCGGCTCTGGTCCCGCAGGGCCGCAAGCACGCGCCAGGAATCCCCCGAGACCCGGTCCCGCAGCGCATAGGCGGACTGGAACAGGGCGTTGAGCGTATAACGCAGGGTACCGGGACGCTCCGGGTCGGTGATCAGCGCACGGAGCTCCGCCTCCGGCGCTTCAAGGCGCGCCTGCGCGCCCTGGCCGACGAAGCCCGGGTAACAGGTGGTCAAGTGGGTCAGGCTGCGCAGCAGCGCCTCCAGCGCCGCCTGCTCGTGGGGTGCCGACAATTCACGGGCCAGCCGGCGGCGCTTGAAGACGCCCCGCAGGAGCCGCACGGTGCCTTCGGCGCGCTCGGCATAGCGGCCCATCCAGAAGAGGTTCTCGGCCACACGGCTCGGCAGGGACGCCTGCATGCCCGCCACCGGACCCTCGGGAATCGCGGCCAGCGGGCCGCTGGCCGGTTCGGGCTCAGACGACAGCACCCAGGTGTCCTTGCTCAGACCCCCCTCCTGGTTGGAGACCACCATATCCCCTGCCCGGCCCGCCACGCGGGTCAGTCCGCCGGGCATGACCACGTAGTCGTCCTCCCGTGCGCAGAGAAAAGCGCGCACGGCGGCATGGCGCGCCTCGAACACGCCGTTTCCGGCCAGCACCGGGGCGGTGGACAACACGATCTGCTCCTGGCCGACGTAGCGCTCGGGACGGGCACGCACGCGCGCCCTGAGCGCCTCCAGTTCGGCCGCGGACAGCAGCGCACCGAACACGGGACGCTCGCCCTCCCCCCGGCCATCCACGGTGCGCACCACCAGCCGGTCCAGATGGGCCAACACGTGCTCCCGTCCCTGCCTTTCGCCGCACCACCAGGTGGTCACCGAGGGGAGCTGCGGCTCCTGGCCCAGGAAATAGCGGCCGATGGCGGGCAGAAAGACGGACAGCACCGGCGATTCCAGCAGGCCGCTGCCCAGGGGATTGGCCACCGCCGCCCGGCCCCGGCGCACGGCCTCCACCAGACCCGCCACACCCAGGCGGGAATCCTGCTGAAGTTCCAGCGGATCGCAGAACAGGTCATCCACCCGGCGCAGGATCACGTCCACGGGCTCCGGCCCGCTCAGGGAGCGCAGCCAGACCCGGCCGCCGGAGAAGATCAGGTCCTCCCCCTGGACCAGGGTGTAGCCCAGGTAACCGGCCAGGTAGACATGCTCGAACCAGGTCTCGTTGAGGGGGCCCGGGGAGAGCAGCACCACCCGGGGTTCCGTGTCCTGCCGGGGCGACAGCGCCGCCAGGCGCGTGCGCAGGGCCTGGAAGAAGCCCGTCAGGCGGTGCACGCCGGCCTGGCGGTACAGGCTCGGGAAGACCCGCGAAAGCACCACCCGGTTCTCCAGGGCATAGCCCGCACCGGAGGGCGCCTGGGTGCGGTCACCCAGCACCCACATCTGCCCGTCCGGTCCCCGGGCCAGGTCCGAGGCATACAGGGTCAGGGCATGGTCCGGCAACGGGAGGCCGTCACAGGCATGGAGAAAACTGCGCTGGCCGAACACCAGTTCCGGAGGGAGGATGCCCTGCCGGAGCAGGTTCCGGGGCCCGTAAAGATCCTTGAGCACCAGGTTCAGAAGTTCCGCCCGCTGGACGAGCCCGGTCTCGATGCCCGCCCACTCGCTGCTGTCCATGAGCAGCGGCACCGGATCCAGGGGCCAGGGCCGCTCCGTGCCCTGCGGATCCGAATAGACGTTGTAGGTGACCCCGTTCTCGCGCAGCAACCGCCGCGCCTCGGCCGCCCGCGCCAGCAGCCCGTCCCGCCCCACGGCGTCCATGGACTCCATCACGCCGGCCCAGTGCGGCCTGGGCGACCCCGACGACTGGCACAACTCGTCATACACACCTTCCGGGGGCGCGTAGCGGTCATGCAGCAAACGGGAATCTTCCGGGGTGGCGGACACGGGAGGGTCGAGGTTCCAGATTCAAAATTCAAGATTCAAAATTCAAGATTCAAAGGATAAACCACATCGCGGAACTTGGCCCGCATCCCTTGAATCTTGAATCTTGAATCTTGAATCGGCTTACCCCGCCGGCGCCCGCCGCAGGTCCAGGGTGTGCGGGTACTCCGGATCCGGGGGTTCGGCCGGCGGGGCCATGGGGCCCGGGGGACTGCCCTCCGGGAAGAACTGCGCCATGGAACGGATATCCGGTGGCGGCTGCAGGGTGCCCGGGGTGTGGCCATGGTCCCAGAAGCGGGTGATGCGCCGGGCCTCGGCCTCGAAGGCGTTGACCGGGAAGACGTCGTAGTTGCGCCCGCCCGGGTGGGAGACGTGGTAGGTGCAGCCGCCGATGGCGCGCCCGTTCCAGGTGTCGATCAGGTCGAACACCAGGGGCGCGTGCACGCCGATGTTGGGATGCAGGGCCGAGGGCGGCTGCCACGCCCGGTAACGCACCCCGGCCACGTATTCCCCGTGGGTGCCGGTGGATTGCAGGGGCACGCGCCGGCCGTTGCAGGCCAGCATGTAGCGGCCCTCGGTGAGCCCCGTGACCCGCACCTGCAGACGCTCTACGGAAGAATCCACGTAGCGGGCGGTGCCCGCCTGGGTGACCTCCTCGCCCAGCACGTGCCAGGGTTCCAGGGCCATGCGCAACTCGATGCGGATGTCACCGATGTTCACCCGCCCGTAATGGGGGAAGCGGAACTCGGAGAACGGCGCCAGCCACTCCGCCTGGAAGGGATAACCGGCACGATTCAGGTGTTCCACCACCTGGGCCATGTCCCGCTCCACGAAATGAGGCAGCATGAAACGGTCGTGCAGGGCCGTGCCCCAGCGCACCAGCCGATGCCGGTACGGCTCGCGCCAGAAGCAGGCCACGAGCGTGCGCAGCAGCAGCATCTGCACCAGGCTCATCCGCGCGTGGGGTGGCATCTCGAAGGCCCGCAGTTCCAGCAGACCCAGGCGTCCCGTGGAGGTGTCTGGAGAGTACAGCTTGTCGATACAGAACTCGGCCCGGTGGGTGTTGCCGGTAATGTCCACCAGCAGGTTGCGGAACAACCGGTCCACCAGCCACGGGCGCGGTTCCTCGTCCCGCGGCAGTTGCTGCAGGGCGATCTCCAGTTCGTAGAGGGATTCGTTGCGCGCCTCGTCGATGCGCGGTGCCTGGCTGGTGGGTCCGACGAACATCCCGGAGAACAGGTATGAAAGCCCCGGATGGTGCTGCCAGAAGGTCACCAGTGAACCCAGCAGATCCGGGCGGCGCAGCAGCGGGCTGTCCGCTGGCGTTGCCGCCCCGAGGGTCACGTGGTTGCCGCCGCCGGTGCCCGTGTGGCGGCCGTCCAGCATGAACTTCTCGGTGCCCAGACGGGACTGGCGTGCCTCGTCGTAGAGGACGAGCGTGTTGTCCCGCAGCTGCTCCCAGGTGCTGGCCGGATGGATGTTCACCTCGATGACACCGGGGTCCGGCGTCACCAGGAGGCGTTCCAGGCGATTGTCCCGGGGCGGCTCGTAACCCTCCAGCACCACGGGCAATTGAAGCCGGGCGGCAGCCGCCTCCACGGCCGCAACCAGATCAAGGTAATGCTCGAGGAAACTCAGTGGCGGCAGGAACACATGCAGCCGGCCTTCCCGGGCCTCCACGCAAAGGCTGGTGTGGGGGATCTCCGCCCATCGGGTATCGTCTGGATCATCACCCGGGACCTGTGGCTGCAGCCCCGTGTCCATCCGGGGATCCTCCGGTGCGACGCGTTCACTGAACCGCCGGGCCACCTCGCCGAAATAGTCGCCCAGTTCCGGGCGTTCCTCGAACAGATCGGGCGCCCGGGGTTCATCACGCTCGGCGGGCGCCACCCATGGCAGGCTGTCCAGGGGCAGGCGCAGACCCATGGGCGAGTCGCCGGGAACCAGGAACAGGTTGCCGCGGCGAAACGCCCACACACCACTGCGCCAGTGACCCAACTCGTGGTCCCAGGTGAGCGGCAGGGCATAGCCCACCGGCTCGTCCAGACCCCGGGAAAGGACGCGTGCCAGGCGCCGCCGCTCCGTGGAACTCTTGAGGTCCGCCTTGAGGGGGTCCCGGTTGACGGGCTCGTTGCCCTCCCGCCACAGGTAATAGAGGGGGTCCTCGTAACCGGGCACCAGGTAGCTTTCCGGTACGCCCAGGTGGCGGGAAAGCTCTCGGGCGAAGGCCAGGGCCTGATCACGGCCGTGGCCATAGTCCCGGCTTGTGTCCGCCAGCAGGCCGGGATCCCGCCACACCGGCTCACCGTCCCTGCGCCAGAAACAACCCAGCGACCAGCGCGGCAGGGGCTCTCCCGGATACCACTTGCCCTGTCCGTGGTGGAACATGCCGCCGGGCGCGAAACGCCTGAGCAGCCGTCCTGCAAGATCCCGGGCCAGCCGCCGCTTGTGGGGCCCATCGGCGCGGGTGTTCCATTCGGCGCCTTCCATGTCGTCGATGGAGACGAAGGTGGGCTCACCCCCCATGGTCAGACGCACGTCGCCGTCCGCGAGATCCTGGTCCACCCTGCGGCCCAGGGCGTCGATGGCCGCCCACTGGTCATCGCTGTAGGGCTTCGTGACCCGCGGGTCCTCATGGATACGGCTCACCTCGTTGCGGTGCTCGAAGGCCACCTCGCAGACCTCCGTGTAGCCGGAAACGGGGGCCGCGCTCAGGGGGCTCGGCGTGCAGGCGAGCGGAATGTGGCCCTCACCCGCGAACAGGCCCGAGGTGGGATCCAGGCCGATCCAGCCCGCACCGGGCACGAACACCTCGGCCCATGCGTGCAGGTCGGTGAAATCCCGCTCCGGACCGGAGGGTCCGTCCAGGGATTTCTCGTCGGCGGTGAGCTGCACCAGGTACCCGGAGACGAAGCGCGCCGCCAGCCCCAGGTGGCGCAGAATCTGCACCAGCAGCCAGGCGGAGTCCCGGCAGGAACCGATGCGCCGCTCCAGTGTTTCCTCGCAGGTCTGCACGCCCGGCTCCATGCGCACGTCGTAGGCGATGTCCTGTTGAAGCCGGCGGTTGACGTCCACCAGGAAATCCACGATGCCCCGTTCGCCGCGATCCACTTCCGACAGCCAGCCCATGAGTCGCGGCCCACGTTCCGTGATCTCCAGGTACGGGATCAGTTCCTTGGCCAGGATCACGTCGTACGTGAACGGGAAATGCTCCGCGTAGCGCTCGACGAAAAAATCGAAGGGGTTGATGACGGTCAACTCCGCCACCAGGTCCACGGTGACGGCGAGCTGCGTCATGGGCTTCGGAAACACCACCCGCGCCAGGAGATTGCCGAAGGGGTCCTGCTGCCAGTTGATGAAATGTTCCTTCGGCTCGATATCCAGCGAGTAGGCCAGCACCGGCGTCCGGGTGTGCACCGCCGGGCGCAGACGGATGACATGGGGCGACACCCGCACCCTGCGATCGTAGCGGTACACCGTCCGATGATTGAGTGCGACGCGAATGGCCATAAGCAATCCCGTAACTATGGATGGAAAAGCACGACCGCGAAGATGTGCGCGAAGGTCACGAGGTTTGGAATGAACAGTATCCCTTCGCGTAACCTAGCCCATCGCTTCGCGCCCTTTGCGGTTCATGCTTTCCCGGCAAGGCAATCCGATAAGACCACCAGGGCGTACGGCATCAAGCCGCCCGGTCCAGGCGGAACCAGTTGTCGACGATGCTGTCATGGGTCTCGGCCATCTCTTTCTGGATCTGGTCGAGAAACTGGTGCAGGTCTTCGGGCTTGAGGAGCGAGTCGATATCCGCATCCTGTACATGGCGTTTCACCTGGGCGATGAAACGCAGGGGAAGTTCATTGCGGGGCAGATTGGCGAGACTCGATTCCACCTCTCCCAACGCGTGGGCCACGGCCCGGGGAAACTGCCGGTCCTGGAGCAGAAACTGCATCACCAGGGCGCCGCTCACCCGGCGCCGCACGTGCTGGCGGTACATCTGAAAACCGCTCAGGGACTTGAGGATATTGATCCACAGCAGGCTCTCGAAGGCCTCCTGATCCTCCCCCTTGGCCAGCAGTCCGATGCCGGCCACGTCCAGCAGACGAGAGCTCATGTCGGCGCGCTCCAGATTGCGCCCGGCGCGGATGAAATCATAGGCATGATCATGGCTCATGGTGCCCGCAAGCAGACCGGTGATTTGCTGGCAGCGGGCGATGACCTCGGACAGAAACGCATACCGCCCGCGCTTGCCCACACCGGACTCCGCGTTCGTTTTGCCGAACAGATACAGCTCGTTGACCGATTCCCATGCCTCGGCAGGCACCAGGTCCCGCGTGGTGCGTACGTTCTCCCGCGCGGCGGTCAGTGAGCTCATGATGGAACTCGAGTTGTCCAGATCCGCCAGCAGGAACTTGATGCAGTTGCGTTCGTCATCGCGCTGGTAATGATGCTCGAAACCCTCGTCCGCGCCTGTGGTCGTCACCATGCTCCGCCAGGACAACTGCACCGAGCGGGGCATGTCCAGGGCCAGGTGGGAAAAGGCCATCACCATGCGCGCGGTGTTCTCGGCCCGCTCGATGTAGCGGGCCACCCAGTAGAGACGTTCGGCCACTCGTGAAAGCATGTCGTCAGGACTCCGTATCCACGATCCAGGTGTCCTTGCTGCCACCGCCCTGGGAGGAGTTGACCACCAGGGAGCCCTTCCTCAGGGCAACACGGGTCAATCCGCCCGCGGTCACGTCGGTGCGCACGCCCTGCAGGATGAAGGGGCGCAGATCCACATGCCGGGGCTCCAGGTGACCGTCGCACAGGGTGGGCGTGGTCGAGAGGGACAGGGTCGGCTGGGCGATGTAGTTCCTGGGATCCTTCCGGATCAGCGCCGCGAACTCCGTACGCTGGCGCTTCGTCGCATGGGGTCCGATGAGCATGCCGTAGCCACCTGATTCATTGGCGGGCTTGACTACCAGTTCATCCAGGTGCGCGAGCACGTACTCGCGTTCTTCACGGTTCATGCAGCGGTAGGTGGGCACGTTGGGGATGACGGGATCCTCGTCGAGATAGTACCGGATGATCTCGGGCACGAAGGCGTAGACCACCTTGTCGTCGGCCACCCCCGCACCGGGTGCGTTGGCCAGGGCCACGTTGCCCTTGCGCCATGCGCGCATCAGGCCCGGCACCCCGAGCATGGAGTCCGGATTGAACACCTCCGGATCCAGGAACAGATCATCGACGCGCCGGTAGATCACGTCCACACGCTCCAGGCCGCCGATGGTGCGCATATAGACGCAATCGTCGTCGGCCACCATGAGATCGCTGCCTTCCACCAGTTCCGCCCCCATGCGCTGGGCCAGGAAGGAATGCTCGAAGTACGCGGAGTTGTAGATGCCCGGGGTCAGAACCACGACCTCGGGATAATCCAGCGGCCGGGGCGAGAGGGAGGCCAGCATGTCGAAGAGCTGGGATGGGTACTCATCCACGGGCAGGATACTGTAGTTCTCGAACAGTTCCGGAAACACCCGTTTGGTGACCTGGCGGTTCTCCAGCATGTAGGACACGCCGGAGGGCACACGCAGGTTGTCCTCCAGCACGTAGATCGTGCCGTCCGCATCGCGCACCAGGTCCGATCCGCAGATGTGCGCCCACACGCCGTGCGCCGGCTCGGCTCCCACGCACTGGTCGCGGAAGTTGCGGGACTGGGCCAGCACCTCACCGGGAAAGACCTTGTCCTTGAGAATCTTCTGGTCGTTATAGAGATCATTGATGAACAGATTGAGTGCCGCCAGCCGCTGCTTCAGGCCTTCCTCCACCCGCAGCCATTCCTTGCGCGGGATGATCCGGGGGATGATATCGAAGGGCCATGCGCGATCGATATTGCCGCCTTCCGTGTACACCGTGAAGGTGATGCCCATCTCGACGATGGCGTGCTCGGCCGCCGCCTTGCGCTCATGGATCTCCTCGTCACTCAGTGAGCGCAGGTAGGAGGTCAGCGTACGTGCCGCCGCGCGTGAATAACCGGGCGAGCTGATGAGCTCGTCGTAAAAGCCGTTGGGGTCGTAGCTCTTCCAGTCGATGCTCATGCGAATCGTGGTCCCGAGGGAAGAGTGAATGGATCATCGCTACAGGATAACCCAGGATGCAGGATTCGATACTCAAGGTGGACCCCGATGGCCTGGGCCGGCCGTGGCGGGAGAGAAAGATCCACCCTTGAACTTTGAACTTTGAACCTTGAACCTTGAATCTTGAATCTTGAATCTTGAATCCCGATCGCCGAATCACCCCGCCAGTGCCTCTCCAGTCAGCGGCCCGTCGGGAAGTTCCTCGTCATGGCGATAATGCACCAGCTTCCAGTAGCCGAAGAGATTGGCGTTACGCACATCGATCCGTTCCAGGCCGGGCAGACGGGGCAGCGAGTCCAGTTCCATGTCGGTGCGGAATCCAAGTATCTTGGACAGGGGCCGCAGTCCGCGCTCCATGCGACGTACAACCGGATGATTCGAGGCAAAGTGATTGATCACCAGTACATCACCGCCGGGTATGCAGACCCGCTGCATCTCCGCCAGCAGCCGCTCGGGATGAGGCACCACCGAGGCCACGTACATGGCCACGACACTGTCAAAGCTGTTGTCCGGGAAAGCCAGCTGCTCCGCATCCATTTCCAGCAGGGCCTCCACCTGGGACAGGCCGCGCGCCCGTTCCCGGGCGATCTTGAGCATGTCCGGGCTGACATCGATACCCACTACCCGGGCATCCTCCCGATAGTCCGGCAGGGAGAGCCCCGTGCCCACACCCACTTCCAGAATCCGCTGGTTGGCGGCGGTGTTGGCGAGCTGCACCGCCATACGGCGGCCACCCGCAAAGATGGGCCCAAAAAAGGCGTCATACGTCAGGGCATAGCGCTTGTAGGCGCTTCGGATGGAAGGGAGATCCATGGCAACCCTTGGCGAAAGTGGTGTCTCTGTTGTACCGGCTCCGGGCCTGCGTTTCAAGGGGCGGCCCCGTTTTGGACATCAGGCTGACCCATGCGCGGGACGGCCGCATTCACGCCTGCGTGGTGGCTGCCGGGGCCCCACCTGCAGACCCTCGTTCCCAACCTCCTGCCACGCCGCGGCGCCCCGCTCAGGCGCGAGCGCCTGGAACTGCCCGACACGGATTTCCTGGACCTGGACTGGGGCCCCGCCCGCCCGGGGCCGTTGGTGTTGCTGCTCCACGGGCTGGAGGGTTCCAGTCGCAGCCCCTACGCGGCGGGCCTCATGAATCGGCTCGCTCAGGCCGATTATCAGGGTGTGGTGATGCACTTCCGGGGCTGCAGCGGAGAGCCCAATCGCCTGCCTCGATCCTACTCGGCCGGCGAGACCGGGGATATCCGGTATGTGGTCGATCACGTCCGCGCATGTCTGCCCGACCGGTCGTTGGGTGTGGTCGGCGTATCGCTGGGCGGCAACGCCCTGCTCCGCTGGCTCGGGGGCCCGTCCACGGGCACGCCCGTAGACACCGCCATCGCCATCTCCGTGCCCTTCGATCTGGCACGCGCCGCCGACCGTATGAGCCGGGGCTTTTCACGCGTGTACCAATGGTACCTCCTGGCGCGACTCAGGCGTTCCGTGACCCGCAAGGCCCGGTACATGACCATGCCCGTGGAGGTCTCCGCGCTTCGGCATCTCAGGGACTTCAGGGCTTTCGACAACGCCGTCACGGCGCCGCTTCACGGTTACCGGGACGTGGACGACTATTACAGCCGCGCCAGCTGCCGGCCCCTGCTTTCCGGCATTCGGGTACCCACCCTGATCCTGCATGCGGAGAACGACCCCTTCATGTGTCCGGATGTGATTCCGGAGGCACACGAACTGTCCGATTCCGTCCGGCTTGAGATCGCGGCAGGTGGCGGCCATGTGGGGTTCATGGACGGCTTCGGGGGGCGGTGGCTGGAGAGACGGTGCCTCGCGTGGCTGGGGGAGCGGTTTCCTGCCGAGGGGTAGGGTCGTCCGGAGAACTGCGACGAACGGGTTGGCATCAGGGGCGGTTTGGTGGGGGGGGTGTGTCTGGTGCGGGTTCTCTTGCCTGAGTCTTTGGAAAGTCAAAGGCTTTCGATCCCCGTTGCACGGGGCTCGAGTTACTTTCTTTGCTTGTCCAAAGAAAGTAACCAAAGAAAAGACACCACGGATGTCTCGCCCCTTCGGGGTGCCCTGCGCGCGGAGCTGTCCCGGGGAGGTCGATCGACAGGCCTTCCCTGGCCTGACGATCGACGCGCCGCGTCCGTGCGGCGCCCCTGACGGGCTTTGACCCCGGGACAGCCCCGTGCTCGGCGAGCCACACGGGGGAAGATCAAGACCGCTTGCGGTCGAGATCCGCCGAGCCTCACGCGCCTGGACTTCGATCGATCTTGCCGCAGAAGGCTCGACTTCGGGCCGAACGGGGGGTGGCATGCGGAGCTTAAGTATTCGCGACGAGGGCGTCGCTCGTACCGAGCTCCGTCGAAGCGGTTTTGACCTTCTCCCCTATGACGCACCGAGTGGCGCAGGCTTCGAGGGTAAAAGCCCGAAGGGGCGCCGCAGGGACGCGGCGCGTCGGCAGTCAGGCCAGGGACGGCCTGTCTGCCGACCCCCTCGAAGCCGAGCAACGCAGGGCACCCGCCACAGCGGGTGCGGCATCGGGGTGTCCTTCTTTTGGTTACTTTTCTTGGACAAGCAAGAAAAGTAACTCGAGCCGGCTGCAAGTCGGATCGAAACGCCTTTGCCTTCCCACTGACACAGGCAGAAAAGAAAACCAGGCCAGAGACTCCAAAAAAGAAGGGGCCCCAAGGCCCCTCCTTTCACTCGACAGATCGGAACAGCACCCGTCAGCTCACTTCCTTCATGCTCAGGCGAATGCGCCCCTGCTTGTCCACTTCCAGTACCTTGACCCGAACGGTCTCGCCCTCGGAAAGGCGGTCGCTCACGCTGGCCACCCGTTCCTCGGAGATCTGGGAGATGTGCACGAGGCCGTCGCGGCCGGGCAGGATGTTCACGAAGGCGCCGAAATCCATGATCTTGGCCACTCGACCCTCGTAGATACGGCCCACCTCCACGTCGGCGGTCAGCTCCTCGATGCGGCGACGGGCCTCCTCGCCGGCGGCCTTGTCGACGGAGGCGATCTTCACCGTGCCGTCATCGGAGATATCGATGCTGGCGCCGGTCTCCTC
>SKOF01000316.1 GCA_007120155.1 Thioalkalivibrio sp.
AACCACGGTCCGGGCGCCCGCCACCAGCAGGCTGCGGGACAGCCCCATGCCGATGCGTGCCGTCAGCACGGCGAGCACCACCACCAGAAACGCGGCGATGGACAGATCCAGCGGCGACAGCAGGATCAGGCTCACGCCGCCTCCTCCCTGAGCCCGCCGGACGCCATCACCAGCGACCGCCCGCCCACCCGCTGGCGTTGCAGCGGATCATGACTCACCCACAGTGCTGCCGCGTTGTTCTCCGAAACGTAGTCACGCACCAGGCGTTCCACGCTGCGCGTGTTGGCAGGATCCAGATTGGCGGTGGGTTCATCCAGCAGCAGCACACGCGGCCGGTTCTCCAGCAGCCTTGCCAGCGCCAGGCGCTGGCGCTCGCCGCTGGACAGCCGCTCGACATCCCATTCCCGCACTTCCGGTTCGAAACCGAGGCCCCGGAGCATCTCGTCGCCCCCCGCCGGATCCAGGTGCAGCCCCACGCGTTCTTCCCACCACATGGGCTCGGCCGGCAGGTACGCCACCTGCCGACGCCAGAGGGTGGGCGGTATGCGGGTGCGTTCCTCGCCGTCCAGTCGCACCTCCCCCTCGCTGGGATCAAGATCCGCCAGGGCGCGCAGGAGCAGCGTCTTGCCCGAGCCCGAAGGACCGTGAAGCTTGCAGATCTCCCCGGGCAACAGCCGGAAATCAACGGGCCCCACATGCGCGGCGCGCAGGCCGCGAACATCGAGCACGGTCTGTGAAGAGGCGGGTTCGGACATCGGTCTCGGGACTCCAGGTCAGGTGCGCTGAGACGAATGACCGCAGCATCATACGGCATGCGCGCCCTTTCCCTGAAACGCGGTCCCGGCACGCCGCCGGCATGAACCCTGCCGTCGCGGCAGGTGCCCGGACATGTAAAGGTGGAAATCGGGCCGGAGGGGTTCCGCGCGCGCCGGCGCCACGCGGATTCATTGAAACCGGCGTCAGCGCAATGCCCTGGGCAGCGAGAACGTGATGGTCTCCTGCCGGCCGTCATGCTCGGTCACGGTATCCGCACCGGCCTGCCTCAGGTGTTCAATGACATCCCGTACCAGCAGTTCCGGGGCTGACGCGCCGGCCGTCACGCCGATCCGGGTCTTGCCCGCAAGCCACCCGTCGCGAATCTGATCGGCACTGTCCACCAGGTAGGCCTCCACGCCCAGTTTCCCGGCGATTTCACACAAGCGGTTGGAATTGGAACTGTTCGGCGAGCCGACCACCAGGAACAGGTCGCAGCCGCCGGCCAGCGCCTTGACCGCATCCTGGCGGTTCTGGGTGGCGTAGCAGATATCGTCGCGCCTCTGGCCATGAATGCTCGGAAAGCGCCGCTTCAGGACATCGATGATGTCCTGTGTATCGTCCATGGACAGGGTGGTCTGGGTGACATAGGCGAGCCCGCCGGGGTCCTTCACCCGGATGCGCTCCGCATCCTCCACGGTCTCCACCAGGTAGATCTCGCCACCCTGGCCGCGGTCGTACTGACCCAGGGTACCGTCCACTTCGGGATGGCCCGCATGGCCGATGAGGATGACTTCCTCGCCCCGCCGGGCATGACGGTCCACCTCCATGTGCACCTTGGTGACCAGCGGGCAGGTGGCATCAAACACCTTCAGGCCGCGACGTTCGGCTTCCTCGACCACACTGCGTGCCACCCCGTGGGCACTGAAGATCACCGTGGCGCCATCCGGCACCTCATCCAGTTCCTCCACGAACACCGCCCCTTTGCCGCGCAGGTCATCCACCACGTAGCGGTTGTGCACCACTTCGTGGCGCACGTAGATGGGATGTTCGAACAGGGCGAGGGCGCGCTCGACGATGTCGATGGCGCGATCCACGCCCGCGCAGAAACCGCGGGGATTGGCGAGAATGACCTGCATGGGAGATGACCGGCTGTCTTGAGGCGAGGGATTATTGTCCCATCAATGATGTCGGGAATGAACCTTTGAAGGCAGTGGCAAGTCTCAAGTGGCAAGTGGCAAGGAAACCCCAAGGGCTGCGCCCCTGGAAAGAGATTGGGGCGAAGACGATTTCCCTTGCCACTTGAGACTTGCCACTTGAGACTGCTTTCAAGGGAGCATGCTGGTGCCCACGTCCAGGATCTCCACGGAGTAGGTGATCTCGTGGCCCGCCAGCGGGTGATTGAAGTCCACCTTGACCGTTTCGTCGCTCACCTCCTTGACCGTGCCCGGCAGCTCGTCACCGCCGGGGGTCACGAAACTCACGATCAGACCGGGCCTGAGGTCCATCTCCGGGGGGAAATCCCGGCGCGGCACGTCATGGATCGCTGCGGGGCTCGGGTAACCGAACGCCTGATCGGGGGTGAGCTTGACGGTCTGCCTGTCCCCCGGCTGCAGGCCGATCAGTGCCAACTCCAGACCCTCCTCCAGATCGCCCGCCCCCATGACGAACTCAAGGGGCTCCTCGCCCTCAGTGGTATCGGCCACCATCCCGTCTTCCAGGGCGATGGTGTAGTGCATGCGCACCTTGCTGCCATAAGCGATCATGAACGTTCCCCGCCGGAGGTATCGGTGTTCCGGGCGAAGAACAGACTGTACCCCACCAGGATCACCGCGCCAACGGTGATGGCGGCATCGGCGATATTGAACGCCGGCCAGTGCTGGCCGGCGTAGTGAAAATCAAGGAAATCGATCACGTGACCGTGCCAGAGCCGGTCAATCACGTTGCCGAGTGCACCGCCGAGGATCAGGGCGAGGCTTGCCGCCGTCCAGCGCTCACCGGCATGCAGCATCCTCAACCACCAGACGATGAATATGCTCGCGCCCAAGGCCACGACCACGAAGAACCACCGCTGCCAGCCGGAGGCGTCGCTCAGGAAACTGAAGGCGGCGCCGGGATTGTAGACCAGCGTGAAGTTGAAGAACGGCGTGACCTCCACCGGCGCATAGAGCACCAGCGCGCGCTCGGCGATGTACTTGGTGATCTGATCCAGCACAATCACCGCGCCGGAAAGCCATAACCATTTCAGCATTCGCATTCTTCCAGGGAAAGGGTCTCCGCTCCACCGGGGCAGTTCGGCAGATCCATCAGGCAAACCGCCGCTGTTCACCGTCGCCGGCGACGTTCTCCACGCAACGCCCGCACAGATCCGGATGCTCGGCGCTCGTGCCCACGTCTTCACGGTGATGCCAGCAGCGGGGGCACTTGGCATGCCCGCTGCGGGTGATGCGGGTCCACAGGGGCGTGCCGTCCTCCAGTGGGGTCTCCACGGCATCCGACGGGCGCTCGTCCAGTGAATGCACCCGCGCGTAGGAGGTGATCAGCACAAAGCGCAGCTCTTCCCCCAGGCGCGACAGGGTGTCCGCAAGGACGGTGTCACAATAAAGATCCACTTCCGCGTCCAGGGAACCGGCCTTGGCGGCACGCAGTTTCTCCATCTCCCGGTTCACCGCCTGGCGCACCGACAGCAGGGTCGTCCAGAAAGCGTCGTTCATGGACTCGCCATCGTCCAGCGCGAACAGCCCCTCATACCAGGTGCTGAACAGCACGGATTCGCGGCGCTCTCCGGGGATCTCCTGCCAGATCTCCTCGGCGGTGAAGCTGAGAATGGGCGCAAGCCAGCGCACCATGGCCTCGATCACGTGGTACATGGCGGTCTGGGCCGAGCGCCGGGCGATGCTGTCCGATGGCGTGGTGTACTGGCGGTCCTTGATCACGTCCAGGTAGAAGCTGCCCAGTTCGACGGAGCAGAAGTTGTGCACCCGCTGGTAGATCTGGTGGAACTGGTATCTGTCGTAGGCGGTGGTGACCCGTTGCTGCACCTTCAGGGCCTGATCCACCGCCCAGCGGTCCAGCGGCAGCATCTGTTCGGGGGGCAGCATGTCCCGGGCGGGTTCAAAACCGTGCAGATTCGCCAGCAGGAAGCGCGCGGTATTGCGCATGCGCCGATAGGCATCCGCCGTGCGCTTGAGAATCTCGTCGGAGACGGCCATCTCGGCGCTGTAGTCGGTGGCCGCCACCCACAGGCGCAGGATGTCGGCCCCCAGACTGTCCACCACCTTCTGCGGCGCCACGACGTTGCCCCTGGACTTGGACATCTTCTGACCCTGGGCGTCCACGGTGAAGCCGTGGGTGAGCACCGCCCTGTAGGGGGCTTCGCCGCGCATGGCCACGGCCGTCAGCAGTGATGACTGGAACCAACCCCGATGCTGGTCGGAGCCTTCCAGATACAGATCCGCCGGCAGGCCCAGGCCTTCGCGCTTCGCAGTCACCGTGGCATGGGTCACACCCGAATCGAACCACACATCCAGGGTGTCGCCGACCTTCTCGTAATCGGCAGCCGTCTCTCCCAGCAGCTCCTTCGGGTCCAGGGAGAACCAGGCTTCGATGCCCGCCTGCTCGATGCGCTGGGCCACGGCTTCGATCAGCGCCGGTGTGTCCGGGTGCAGGCGTCCGGTGTTCACGTGGACGAACAGCGCAATGGGTACGCCCCAGTTGCGCTGGCGCGAGATGCACCAGTCCGGTCGGCCGGCCACCATGCCTTCGATGCGCGCCTGGCCCCACTGCGGCACCCACTGCACCTTCCTGATGGCGGCGAGCGCCGTTTCGCGCAGCTCCGCCTGGTCCATGCTGATGAACCACTGGGGCGTGGCGCGAAAGATGATCGG
>SKOF01000497.1 GCA_007120155.1 Thioalkalivibrio sp.
CACCCGGGTGCTTGACCGGCATCGCCCGTCCGCGTACGGTTTCACTGTCGGGTGGTTCAAAGAGGCAGGACAGATGCACTTCATGCAGCGATTCAACCTCGTGAGTGGCGATCAGCGATTCAGCTTTTCGGTGCTGGTCGCCGTCACCGGTCTCGTGCTGACCCTGCAGAATCCCCAGGCCCAGGAGTCCGCCGCGGAACTCCTGTCCCGGGTGGAGCTTCCGAACCTGGCCCAGGTGTTCGAGATGCGCCCGCAGACCCCGCCCCCGGGGGTGGAGGGTGACCAGTTGGCGATGGACGAAGGCGACGAGGCGCAGGTCTTCGTCACCGTCGAACGCGACTTCGATCGCGCCAGGGATCCCCGCAGGATTCCGGAACGCTAGCCCGCCTCCGGGCTCGGGTTGCCGCGCCCTTCTCTTCGATGGACGATTCTCCTCCCGTCAGGATTCCCGGGCAGCGCCCCGTGCCCGGCCCAGCCTCACGCACGCTGATTCGCGTGTGACGCTGCCCGGCTTCGCGGGAACGCGGGTGCACATGTGCTTCGCTCAGCGGCAGAACGGCCAGAACTGGTAGAAGCGCCGGCATCGAAACTGCTCTTCACAACCGGCCAGTTGCCCCGTGTAGCGCGTGGCGCGCTCGTTGACACGCCGCGCCACGCGCCCCACCTGCGGCTTGGCGCGATAGGTGCCCCGCGAATAGCCGCCGTGCCCCTCGTGGTAGGCGAGATACAGCCGCTCGGCATCGTGTTTGGGGATGTTCAGCCGCCGGTGGCTGATGTCGTTATACCAGCCGATGAAATCCAGCGAGTCCGCCATGTTGCTGCGCCTGGCATTGCGCCGCCCGGTCGCCTCCAGATACTCCTTCCATGTGGGCGACAGCGCCTGCGAATAGCCGTAGGCGCTGGACTTTCTCGCCCTCGGAATGATGCCGAGAAAGTAGTCTCGCGGCGGCCGCACGTTGTGACGGAAGCTGGACTCCTGGTGCACGAACGCCAGCTGCACCGGGATCGGCGTACCCCAACGCTCCTCGGACCGCTTGGCATGATCGTACCAGCGCGGGTGCTCCTCGAAGATATGGCAGATGTTGTCCGTGCGCGCGGGCGGCTTGCTCGCGCAGCCCGAAACGAGCAGGGCCGCAATTGACATCGACCAGGCGAGGGTCCGCACCGTGCGCATCGCTTTCATCCGAGGCGGTTCCTCACGCGCAACAGGCGGGCCTCATGACGCCCGAACAGCCTCCCCGCGCTCAGCAGCACGACCGCTCCGGATCCGCGACCTGACGGGACTCCCCGGTAGGCCGGTCTGCCGGCAGGATCATGGGTACCATGCCCCTACCCCTGCAGCACCGGTTGCGGATGTGCCCGGTCCGGTTCGGCCCTGCTGATCCTGAAGAAGATCTCCAGCAGACGCGGATCATAATGCTGTGCGCTTGCCTGAAGGCGCCGCAGCGCCTCGGCACGGGGCATGCCTTGCCTGTAGGAACGGGTCTCTGTCATTGCGTCATAGGAATCCAGGATCCTCAGGATGCGGGCAGCCAGCGGAATCGCCTCTCCCGCCAGCCCCTCCGGATAACCGCTGCCATCGTAGTTCTCGTGGTGGTGGTAGACCGCATCCGGAATCCTGGCGTCCAATCCCAGGGGGCTGAGAAGCCGATGACCCATCTCCGCATGCTGCCTGACCAGTGCGAGTTCCGTGGCGGTCAACCGTGCCGGTTTGTGCAGGATATGATCGCTGATGGCCAGCTTGCCGATATCGTGCACTCGCGCGCCCATCACTAGCACCGCGGTCTCCTCCGATGAGCAGCCGGCGTGCCGGGCGAACCTCACCGCGCTTTCACCGAGCCGGTGATGATGCTCGCCCAGATCCGGATCGCGGCTCTCGATGATGCCGGCCACGAAGCGGGAGATCTGTTCCGGGCGCGGAGCTTTTGAACTTCGAGGCATGGTGCTGTTCCTTCGGACGATCGGTATACGCCTGCCGGAAAGTATAGCGGATGGATCCGGTTGAATACCGGAACCCGTTGCCGGAATCGGGGATTGAACGACTGCCGCACGAACCGGCTGCAGCGGGTGCGGGACCGGGCACCGGAACCCCCACACACGCGCTCCGTCCCCCCACTTGCATGAACCGGGCATCGCCGCACCCGCCTTGTCCGTCTCATTGACATGCATCAACACACCTGCCGGTTACACTGACATACTGGCTGGAGACTTGAATCAGCCATGCGTGGCGGGGGGATGGGCACGACAGCCCTGCACGTCCGCACACGCGAACCGGAGCACCATCATCATGAACATCGAACAGGCCATCGAGAAGCTGCACAGCCAGCTGCCGCTGCGTGCCCGCCAGGAGGCCCTGCCTCCCGAACTGGCGGAAGTGCACCGGACCATCCTGCGTTCCTTCATCGAGCAGGGACGGCCGCCCAGGTCCGCCGAACTCGCCGCCAGTGTGCCCGGCGGGGATGTCGCCGGCGCCCTGAAGCGTCTGGGGGACGACGACCTTGTGGTGCTCAACCGGGACGGCACGGAGGCCGTGGGCGCCTATCCCATGACCATGGCGGACACCCCGCACCGCATCCGGGTGGCCGGCCACAACTTCCATGCCATGTGCGCGCTGGATGCCCTGTCCATTGCGCCCATGTACGATGTGGAGGTGCACATCGATTCCCGCTGCCATGTGACCGGCAAACCCGTTCATATCATCCAGCAGGGCATGAACATCGTCGAGGCGACACCCGACCGGGAAATCCGGGTGGGCATCCACTGGCAGAATCCCTGCGGTGCCGCCGCCCACAGCATGTGCCTCGAGATGATCTTCCTGCGGGATGCCGAAACGGCCGCCAAATGGCAGGACGGGGATACGGAAAACCTGACCGTGTTCAACCTGGATGAGGCGGTCGCATTCGGCGCCGGCTTCTTCAAACCGCTGGTCCAGGTGTGATCGCTCAGCAGGTTGTGCATACGGGGCTGTTCACGTAGGCGCCCGTTCCTTCGGGCGAAACGATCCACCGGTGTCGGGGACCATTCGCCCATGGGGCCGGGCGCCTGCAAAGCGGGCTACACAACCCACAAGCATCCTGCTTCGAGCTCTTCGCGATCGACCCGCACGCCTTGTCTGTGAACAAGCCGGCGGTTTTCTGCATCCGGCCCCTTCACATGACCCGTTGTCTCCGGAACCGCAGCTGAACGGCGGTTCCGTCCCTCGCTGCCACGACGCCCTTTGCTTCCGGGCCGCATACAAGCCAGTATTGAGTATCCGATCCCGGGTATGCCGACGGCCGGTCAGATTCCAGGCGGTTGCCCGGCCCCACCAACATCAGCGGAGACCCTTGCCATGGAGAAACACGTCGACGTCGCCATCATCGGAGCCGGAAGCGCCGGCCTGTACGCCCTCTCGCAGGTGCGCAAGGCCACGCAGAGCTACGTGCTGATCGACGGCGGGGTGCTGGGCACCACCTGCGCCCGCGTCGGCTGCATGCCCTCCAAGGCTGCCATCCAGGTGGGCGAAAACCTCCACATCCGCGGCCTGTTCGACCGTATGGGCATCGAGGGCGGCGACGCGCTCGGCCTCAACGGACCCGAGGCCCTGGAACATGTGCGCGACCTGCGCGACATATTCGTGGACAAGGTGCTGAGCAACAGCACCGACAAGATGGGCGAAGAGTTTCTCGCCGGCCATGCCCGCTTTCTCTCCCCCACGGAACTGCAGGTCGATGAGAATCGCATTCACGCCCGGACGGTGGTCATCGCCACCGGCTCACGGCCGGTGGTCCCCGGAGACTGGAAGGCCTTCGGAGACCGCATCCTCACCACCGACGAGCTGTTCGAACTGGAGGATCTGCCCGCCTCCCTGGCGGTGATCGGCCTGGGCACCATCGGCCTGGAGATGGGCCAGACCCTGGCCCGGATGGGCGTGGACGTCACCGGTGTCGATCAGCTGGACCATATTGCCGGTCTGCAGGATCCGGAGGTGCGACAGGCGGCCATCGACATCCTGGGCAAGGAGTTCCCGCTCTGGCTGGGCACCGCCGCGCAGATCAGCGAGGAGGACGGCGGCCTGCGCATCCGGGCCGGGGAGAATTCCGTGCGGGTGGACCGCGTGCTGGCCGCCATGGGCCGGCGTCCCAATGTGCAGGGGCTGGGCCTGGAGAACCTCGGCGTCGATCTGGATGAACGCGGACTGCCCGCCTTCAACCCCCACACCATGCAGGTGGGCGACCTGCCGGTATTCATTGCCGGCGATGTCACCGGCGAAGCCGCCATCCTGCACGAAGCAGGCACCGAGGGCCGCATCGCCGGCTTCAACGCGGTGCAGGAACGCGCGGTGGCCTTCAGGCGCCAGACACCGCTGGCCATCAATTTCTGCGATCCGAATATCGCCGTGGCGGGCACCGCCTGGAACGATCTTGACCCGGACCGCACCGCCGTCGGCGAGGTGAAGCTCGGGCCCCTGGGGCGCGCGCTCATCATGGGCAGGAACAAGGGCATGATCCGGGTCTACGCGGACAAGGAGGACGGCCGCCTGCTGGGCGCGAGCCTGATCGCCCCCCGGGGCGAGCATCTCGCCCACCTGCTGGCCTGGTCGATCCAGCAACGCCTCACGGTATTCGACCTGCTGCGCATGCCCTTCTACCACCCCA
>SKOF01000222.1 GCA_007120155.1 Thioalkalivibrio sp.
CTTCCAGCGGGCGAAGCCGTAAAACTCCGGAAGGAACGCCAGCAGGGGCGCGGGGATCGGTCGGATGTGGGTCGGGTCCATATAGAAGTTTGCCGAACCGACCACCAGATTCTCCGGGTTGGGCGTCTCCATGATCAGCAATCCGCCGGGAAGCAGGACCCGGCGGGCCTCCTCGACCAGTCGCTGCAGCGTCTCGAAGGGGAGATGCTCCACCAGGTGGAATCCCGAAATGATGCCGAGGCTTTCATCCGCTTGGGCTTGCAGGTGCTTGAGCGCATCCCGCTTCGTGACCTTGAAGTCGAGCGCCTTGCAGGCCTTGAGCATCCCCGCATCGAGGTCGACCCCTTCCGCGTCGATCCCGCGCTCCTTCATCAGTTCCAGCCACTCGCCACGGCCGCACCCGAGATCCAGCACGCGCATCCCCGGATGGATACCGGCCACTCCCTCCACGAACGGCAGATAGACTTCGAGGCGCGCCTTGATCATCTCCCGCGGACCGCGGTGCTTTTCCTCGAACGCCTGATAGAAATCTGAGCTCATGACTCACAACTCATGGTCGGCGGAATCCAGTTCGAACCGACAAACTGTTGCCGATTGATGTTGAGCACGTTGAACACGATCGCCAGATCCCGCCATTCATAGTTCAGGTCGATGTGGGTGTCGCCCGCGTGAACGGCAAGCGCAATGGAATAACTTCCGACGCCCAGATTCGCCGGGAAGGTGAACCGGTACTGGTACACACTGCCTCGCCGGACATCGGTGAGCGAATTGTCCAGATGGTAGGTGTTCGTGCCGAAGACGGGCTGACCGAGCCGGTCCTTGATGACGTACCCCACTACGAGGCGGTCCAGATCCTCGTGGGCGGCGACCTCAACGGACAGGGTGACCCTATCACCGACATTGACGGTATCCACCGGCTCGCCCTCCGCGTTGAGAAGCCGCGCCTGAGCGATTCGGGCCTCGCCGGTGCCGGACGTGGTGCGTGCACGCCCATCGGGCGCCCAATCGACGCGAACCGTCGACGTTCCCTGCTCTCTCTCGGCGATGAGCGCGTTGTAGAAATCCATGACCTCCTGCGGATCACCATCCTTGATGATACTGCCTGCCTCCAGCAGGACCGCACGGTCGCAGAGCGATTGAATGGCGCTTCGGTCATGCGAAACGATCAGCAACGTGGTCCCCTTCTCCCGAAAACGGCGGATGCGGTCGAAGCTCTTGTGCTGAAAGTAGGCATCGCCCACGGACAGGGCCTCGTCAACGATGAGGATCCCGGGCCGCCGGGCCGTGGCGACACTGAAGGCAAGGCGCATCTTCATGTCTCTGGAATAGACGCGCACCGGCTGATCGATGTACTCGCCGATCTCGGCGAAGGCCTCGATCTCCGGCATCATGCGGTCGAGCTCGGCGACGGTGAAGCCCATGATCTGGCCGGCCATGTAGACGTTCTGCCGGCCGGTGAACTCCGGATCAAAGCCCATGCCAAGCTCAAGCAGGGCGGCCAGCCGGCCGTTCACGTGGACGCTGCCGGTGGTGGGCTGGGTGGTCCCGGCGATGATCTTGAGCAGGGTGCTCTTGCCGGCGCCGTTGATACCGACGATGCCCACGGCCTCCCCCGGCTCGACGGTGAAGTGGATATCCTTCAGCACCCAGGTGAGTTCATGCCGGGGCCCGGCAAAGGGGGCCATCCATTCGACCAGGCGCGACCAGCGCGTCGGATAGCGCTTGTAGGCCTTGGCCACGTTGGTCACGGTGACGCTGCCCATCAGAGTTCGTCCACCATCTCGCCGGCACGGCGCAGGAACAGGCGCACGCCCAGGGCACAGAGCACGAGGCCGGCCAGCGTCACCGGCCAGAGGGACGCCCAGTCCGGCGCCTGACCGTAGACCATGACGTCCTGGTAGGCCGACATGAGCGGATACATGGGATTGTAGCGAAGCATCGCCTCGACCCTGTCGGGCAGGATGGCGGCCGGGTAGACGATGGGGGTGAGCCAGAACCAGAAGAAGAGGACCACGGTCACCGTCTGGCCAACGTCGCGGAAGAAGACGTTGAGGATGCCCAGGGAGACGCCCAGCCCCAGGGAAAACAGTAACTGGATGACCAGCAACGGGATCATGGCGAGCATGGCCCAGCCGGGGAACGCGCCGACCGCGGCCAGGAAGACGATGAACAAGCCGAAGATCAGGCCAAAGTTGACCAGGGCATTGAGCGACAGGATCACGGGCAGGCAGAGCCGGGGGAAGCTCACCTTCTTCAGAAGGTTGGCGTTCTCGATGAACATGGTCTGGCTGCGGCTGACGATCTCGGCGAACAATCCCCAGGTGATGATGCCGGCACACAGGTAGATGCTGTAGGCGAACGGGCTCTCCACCCCCGGCAGCCTGGCCTGCATGATCTGGGAGAAGATGAGCGTGTAGACCACGATCATGCTCAGGGGCTGGATGATGGTCCAGGCGCCCCCCAGCATGGAGCGCCGGTACTTGGACTGAAACTCGCGCTTGACGCTGCCGAGGATGAAACCGCGGAAGTTCCAGACCGGCCTGACGATGCCGATCATGGCTCATCCCCGTCCGTGCCGACAGGCGCCCGCGGGCGCGGGGTGGAGGACGTCGAGGCGGGGGAGCGGGAGATGTCGATGACGGCCCGCTCGCGCAGCAAGGCGAGCACCCGATCGACGGACTCCTCGAGCGAGACGCGGTCGGTGTCCACCACCAGTTCGGGGTTCAACGGCTCCTCGTAGGGCGCGGAGATACCCGTGAACTCCTTGATCTCACCGGTGCGGGCGCGCTCATAGTGCCCCTTCACATCGCGGGTTTCGCAGACCTCCACCGGGCAGCGGCAGTAGATCTCCAGAAAATCATTCGGCATCACCAGCCCGCGCACCCGCTCGCGGTCGGCGGCAAACGGCGAGATGAACGCGGTCAGTATGATCACGCCGGCATCGACGAAAAGCTTCGCCACCTCGCCGACACGGCGCACGTTTTCGATCCGGTCCTCCTCCGAGAAGCCGAGATCACCGCAGAGGCCGTGCCGGACGTTGTCGCCATCCAGTACATAAGTGACGCAGCCCTGCTCGTGCAGCTTCTCCTCAACGGCATGGGCAAGCGTGGATTTTCCCGCGCCCGAGAGGCCGGTGAACCAGAGCACGGCGCTGCCGTGCCCGTGGAGACGACGGCGATCCTCGCGCCTGACGGTGGCGTGATGCCAGACCAGATTCTCTTTCACGCCGGAATCACCCTTGGATATCCTGCCGCATCCACCCGCACGAACCGCGGGTGCGGATATCATTGATCGATGATGACGAACACCGGTCGTGCGGAACGCGGCCCGGATACGCGATCGTGAGCATCCAATGCCGGGAGTGGCCGGGCCGCCCGGGGGGATTCCGGAACTCCGTCATATTGCCGACAAAGCCGTCGTTCATCCCTCATCCCGCGTGTTCTTTTCGTAAAGCGCCAGTTGCTGGTTGAGCCTGCGCAACCGGCGTTCGTTGCGTGTGTTCGCGATGTCCGCCAGCAACGATTTTACGAACAGCACGATCACGGCGGCCAGCAGCAGGAGCGCGGGCGGATAGGCGACACCGAAAAGACCGGCAATCCGGTCGATCAGCCCCGGCACGACGCCGAAGATCACGGCGACGGCCGCCACGACGATCCAGAAGACGCCGTGACTGAGGTGCAGGTGGTCACGGCGGATGAGCACCAGTATGGCGGCCGCCAGGCCTAACCCCAGGATCGTGGTTGTAACGGTCAGTTGCATGATCGCCTGCCGTAGTGTTTCGGATGCCATCGGGCGCAGCACAGCAAGGTGCTTTCGGCCATGTAGCGGGCCACCCGCCACCAATTGGCAAAGACGCGCGAGTGGCCGTTGGTGCGCTCGTTCATCTCGACCGGCACCTCGGTGATCTTCAGGCCGTTGGCCCGCAACAGCAGCAGGACGCCCACATCCTGGTAGTCGAAGATCGTTGCCTCGACCCCCGTGAGCACCTCGCATGCCGCGCTATTGTAACAGCGAAAACCCGAGGTGATGTCCTCGATGCCGAAGCCCGTGATGAACCGGAAATAGCCCCAGGCGAACTTGCGCAGCCGGCTGCCGCGCCCGGTGCAGGCCCCGATGACCACGTCGCTGCCCCTGGCGGCTTCCAGCAGATCCCGGACATGTGCCGGTTCGTGCTGGCCGTCCGCGTCGAGCGTGACCACCTGGCGGAAGCCCCGGCGCAGCGCGTAGCGGATGCCGGTCTGGGTCGCCCCCCAGGCACCGAGGGGCAGCGCGGCCGAGAGGACGGTGGCTCCGGCACGGGATGCGCGCCGCGCCGTGTCGTCACGGCTCTGATCGTCGATCACGACGATGTGCTTCCATCCCTCGGCACGCAGCGCTTCGACCACGGCGCCGATCGTCTGCGCCTCGTCACGGGCGGGAATGACCATCATCGGCTGCTCGGGCGGCGCATCCACGGGCATGGCCAGATCCATCCCGGCGTACAGATCCCGGATGGCGCGCTCACAGACCCGGATATCGAAACGTGAAAACGCGGCTTCCCGGCCGGCCCGGCCCATGGCCCGCGCCTGGTCGGGATCCTTGCCCATGGCGGCGATGCCGTCGCGCCAGGCGGGAACGTCGTCGGGCGGGATGGTTC
>SKOF01000123.1 GCA_007120155.1 Thioalkalivibrio sp.
ATACCTGATCATCCACGGCGCCCGACGGAATGCGGCCCCCGAACATGCTGGCAAGTAGCTGGCGCTGGATCTGGTATTCCCGCTGAAAGGCGCGCTGGGAGATCTCCACACCATTGACCTCGGCCACCACGCGGTCGGGCGCCCCGCCAAGGTACTCATTAAGGCCCCAGAGGGCGAACGGAATACTGATGAGAATAATGACGGCGTAGGCAATCCAGCCCGTGGCCTTGTCTCGAATCTTCTGCAGCATGGTCAGGAGGTCACTTTGTCGAGTGAATCAGGGAAGCCGTTCCATAATAACGAATTTGCGGCGGGCGGGGGTATTGCCGCATGGCCGGACGCATCCCGCTGCCCCGGCGGGGAAAGCGTATGCCGATTTGACGGCTCGCAGGGCGCCCGGGTTCCACGCAGGCGGGATCCGGCGCATCCCGACGGCTTCGTAATCCGCGCGTAAGCCCGTACCGACGGGCCCCGAAACGGCGCCTGACGGACAGGCAAAGCCTTGTTCCGAGAGGCAGACCATCCGGGCATCCACCTGCACCGCATCCGTGGATCGGCGGACCGGCCAAAAAAAAGGGTGCGCGAGGCACCCTTTGTTCGTACTGGCGGAGTGGACGGGACTCGAACCCGCGACCCCCGGCGTGACAGGCCGGTATTCTAACCAGCTGAACTACCACTCCTTATCTGTTAATTCTACACCTTGGTGGGTGCTGAGGGGATCGAACCCCCGACATTCGCCTTGTAAGGGCGACGCTCTACCAGCTGAGCTAAGCACCCGTCAAAGGCGCGCTAGTTTACTGCATCCTTCAGGCCTTTGCCAGCCTTGAAGCTAGGCATCTTGGAGGCGGGAATCTGGATGGATTCACCGGTGCGGGGATTGCGACCGGTACGGGCGTCTCGCTCACGAACCAGGAAGGTGCCGAAACCGACGATGGTCACCTGGTCACCGCCCTTCAGGGCGCTGGAGATCACGTCGATCATGGCATCCACCGCACGAGCGGCCTGGGCCTTCGGCAAATCGGAGGAGTTGGCAACGGCGTCGATGAGTTCGGATTTATTCATTCATGTGTTCCTTCAGTTAAGCGGAGTGGACAACCCGCCAGCCGGGCTGCTGGCGCGGTGTGATGACAGAATCCGCTGACCACTTTCACGAGGCCGGCGTTGGTGAGAAAACTGGCGATTTCCCCAATGGGTGGCGTTGTTATGAACGGCTCAATGGTGCCCCGAACTTTATACCAAGCGCTTCAGAAAGCTGTCAACAAGCGCTCCGCGCTGCTGCCGGTCCCCCCGGACACGGGACGAAATCTGTGAACGGGTACACCTGGCACGACGCGTAATATCATTGATCAGCCGCAAAAAAGCGGGCCCATCAGGGCCCGCTCTTTCGCCATGGCCGGAAAATCGGCCGATCAGTGGTGATGGACCTCGCGCCGGCGGGAGGCACCCTTGCCCTTCGCCTTGTCGGCCGCCCCGGGTTCCGTACCCGTATGCGCCGACTCCGGCATCTCGACAAGCGCGATCTCCAGCACTTCGTCGATCCAGCGCACCGGCCGGATATCCAGGCGGCTCTTGATGTTCTTGGGGATCTCCACCAGGTCCTTCTCGTTCTCCTGCGGAATGACCACGGTGGTGATGCCGCCCCGGTGGGCCGCCAGGAGCTTCTCCTTGAGGCCGCCGATGGGCAGCACCTCGCCGCGTAGCGTGATCTCGCCGGTCATGGCCACGTTGGACCGGACCGGGATCCCGGTGAGCGCGGAAACGAGCGCGGTGCACATGCCGATACCCGCGCTGGGGCCATCCTTGGGCGTCGCACCCTCGGGGACGTGGATATGGATATCCTTCTTCTCGTGGAAATCCTCGGCAATACCCAGCACGTCGGCGCGGCTACGCACCACCGTAAGCGCCGCCTGGATGGATTCCTGCATGACATCACCGAGCTTGCCGGTGTGCTGGATCTTGCCCTTGCCGGGCACCACGGCGGATTCGATGGTGAGCAGTTCACCACCCACCTCGGTCCAGGCAAGGCCCGTCACCTGACCCACCTGGTCGCGCTCTTCCGCGATGCCGTAGCGGAAGCGGCGCACACCCAGATACTTGTCCAGGGTCTTGGGCGTGACCTGGGTCTTGCGGTCGGTATCCTTGAGCAGGAGATTCTTCACCACCTTGCGGCAGATCTTGGAGATCTCGCGCTCCAGGTTCCGGACACCGGCCTCACGGGTGTAATAGCGCACGATATCCCGGATGGCCGCCTCGCTGATGGAGAGCTCGTCCTCCTTGAGGCCGTTGTTCTTCATCTGCTTGGGTACCAGATAGTTCTGGGCAATATTGGTCTTCTCGTCCTCGGTATATCCGGGCAGACGGATAACCTCCATGCGATCCAGCAGCGCGCCCGGGATATTCATGTTGTTGGCCGTGGCCACGAACATGGTGTCCGACAGGTCAAAGTCCACTTCAAGATAGTGGTCATTGAAGTTGACGTTCTGCTCCGGATCCAGCACCTCCAGCAGGGCCGAGGCAGGATCGCCACGGAAATCCATGGCCATCTTGTCGATCTCGTCCAGCAGGAACAGCGGATTGCGCGTGCCCACCTTGGCCATGTTCTGCACGATCTTGCCGGGCAGGGAACCGATGTAGGTGCGGCGGTGGCCGCGGATCTCGGCCTCGTCGCGCACGCCGCCCAGCGACATGCGGGTGAACTTGCGGTTGGTGGCCCTGGCGATGGAACGGCCGAGGGAGGTCTTGCCCACGCCCGGCGGACCCACCAGGCACAGGATCGGGCCCTTGAGCTTTCTCACCCGCTGCTGCACGGCCAGGTACTCGAGGATGCGCTCCTTGACCTTCTCCAGGCCATAGTGGTCCTCGTCGAGCACGCGCTCGGCCTCGGCAAGATCGTTGCGCACCTTGGACTTCTTCTTCCAGGGCACGCTCACCAGCCAGTCGATGTAATTACGCACCACGGTGGCTTCCGCCGACATGGGTGACATCATCTTGAGCTTGTTGAGCTCGTTCTGGGCTTTCTGCTTGGCCTCCTTGGGCATGCCGGCCTTTTCCACCCGGCGCTGCAGCTCCTCGAACTCGTTGGGGGCATCCTCAAGATCACCCAGTTCCTTCTGGATAGCCTTCATCTGCTCATTGAGGTAATACTCCCGCTGGCTCTTCTCCATCTGCTGCTTGACGCGGCCGCGGATCCGCTTCTCGATTTGCAGAATGTCGATCTCGCCCTCGATAAGGGACATGAGATGCTCCAGGCGCGCGCGCACATCCTGGATCTCCAGGATTTTCTGTTTCTCGTCGAGTTTCAGCGACATATGCGCGGCGATGGTATCGGCAAGGCGCGCAGGGTCGTCGATGCCTGCCAGGGATGTGAGGATCTCCGGCGGGATCTTCTTGTTGAGCTTCACGTACTGATCGAAGAGATTGAGCACCGAACGGGTCAGCACCTCCACCTCGCGCTCGTCCAGCGCGCTGTCGGGACCGATCAGCGCAATCTGCGCCGCAAAGTGCTCCTCGTTGTCGACCATGTCGACAATCCGGGCGCGCTCCGAGCCCTCCACGAGCACCTTGATGGTGCCATCCGGCAGCTTGAGCAACTGGAGAATGGTGGACAGGGTTCCGATACGGTGAATCTCGTCGGCACCGGGTTCGTCCACCTCGGCGCTCTGCTGGGCAACCAGCAGGATCTGCTTGTTGTTGGCCATTGCCGCGTCCAGGGCACGGATGGACTTCTCCCGACCCACGAACAGGGGAATAACCATGTGCGGGTAAACCACCACATCCCTGAGCGGCAGCACGGGGACAGCCTGCAAGGGGTCCTGGGTGGCGGCCTGAATCTTGTCGTCGGAATCCGTCATTTGGGCTCTCTGATAGGTCGGGTGGCAATTGCCGGTTCGCGGGGCATCCACGGCGCCGCCACGATCACGTCAATCCTATTGATGGGGGAGAACGGTGCATAAATCAAGGGGCACACGGTGCCCGGACGAAAAACCCGGGCCCGACAGTGACTTGCGGGGTATAACCGGAATCGGGATACGCCAATGCGCGGGCGCCGCCGCCCGGTGGCCGGATTCCGGGCCTCCGCCCGGGGGCAGCCGCTTTCAACGGCCGGCCCTGCGGCGTCGGCCGGCGACGTGTCAGTCCGATGCCGCCGCCTTCTGATAGTCCGTGTTCTCGTAGATGAGATAGGGTTTCGCCTCACCGCGAATGACCGCGTCGTCGATCACCACCTTGGAGACGTTCTCCACGGAGGGCAGGTCATACATGGTATCCAGCAGCACCTGCTCCAGGATGGTGCGAAGCCCCCGGGCCCCCGTCTTGCGTTCCATGGCCTTGGTGGCCACGGCGCGCAGGGCATCCTCCCGGAACTCGATCTCCACACCTTCCATGTCAAACAGCTTGCCGTACTGCTTGGTGAGTGCGTTCTTGGGCTCCGTAAGAATCTGGATGAGTGCATCCTCGTCCAGTTCCTCCAGGGTGGCCACCACCGGCAGGCGCCCCACGAACTCGGGAATCAAGCCGTACTTGATCAGATCCTCGGGTTCCACGCCGAACAGGACCTGGGAAGCCGGCTGGCTTTCCTGCTTGCTCTTGACCTTGGCGGCGAATCCGATCCCGCCCTTCTCGGTGCGATCGA